>NZ_DAIUBO010000021.1:0-27292 GCF_036846665.1 Amaricoccus sp.
CAGCGAGGTAGAGTACGCCCGCCGCCACCGCCAGCCTAGGCAGGAAGGCGAGCGGCGTGAAGACATCGAGATTGGCGCGTCGCTGCGCCAACCAGAGGAAGATCGGCACCAGGATCAGGTTGCAGAGGATCTGGGCCGCCAGCGTCGCCTCGAGGCTGATCGAAGCGCCGATCGGGAGTGCGATCAGGGCCAGCACCGTGTAGGTGATGTTGAGCATGAGGATGAGCTTGGAATACCCGAGGGCGAGCAAGGTCACGCCGCAGAGGCTGTCGACGGTGCGCACCAGTGCAAGGATCATAAGCATCTGCACCGGAATCACCGCGCTCGCCCATTGCGGGCCGAAGACGAGGGGAACGGCGTCCGGAGCGATGGCGGCGAAGCCGGCGAAGGCGGGGAATGCCACCAGCCCGGTGAGGCGAATGCCGGTGTCGAAGAACTGGTTGACCTTCTCCGGCTGCTCCTGGATGCGAGAGATCGCCGGCAGGGCGACATTGGTCAGCGGTGTGAGCAGTCCCTGCACCATCAGATCGTGGAGGCGGCGGGCGAAGGCGTAGATGCCGACGGCATAGGGCCCGATGAAGGCGCCGAGGAAGATCTTCGGAAGCTCTTCGTTGATATAGGTCCAGAGGGATTGAACGATCATCGGCACCGCGAAGCCCGAGAGCTCGCGAACATGCGCGATGGAGAAGCGCAGGCGCGGCCGCCACCGGCTGAAGACCAGGAGGATGAACGCCTCGGAGCTGACCTTGGCGAGTTGCATTCCGATCAGGCTCCAGACTCCCATGCCGGCGATCGCCATCCCGACTCCGATCGCGCCCGAAAGGCTGGTGCCGGTCAGCGTGCGGATCGCCAACATGCGGAAGCCGAGGTCCCGCTTGAGGATCGCCATCGGAACCGATGCGATTGCCTGAATTACGACGATCAGGCTGGTCCACCGAACCAGTTCCTCGAGTGCCGGTTCGTCGAAGAAATCTGCGACCAGCGGAGCCGCGGCATAGATCGATGCGCTGAGGACCAGGCCGATGGAGACGAGAAGCCAGAACACGGATTCGAAGTGCTCGCGTTCGACCGTGGTCCGCTGAACGAGCGCATCCGGGAAGCCCTGGATCACGGGAACGCACAGGATTGTCGGCGCCACCGCCGCCAGGGCGGCCAGGCCGAGAGCCTCCGGGCCGAGGTATTGTGCCAGGACGACGAAGATCAGGAACAGTGCCAGTTGCCGGCCCCAGGTCTCCACTGCCGACCAGAACGTGCCACTGACGATGCGGGCGCCGAGCCGGTTCAAGCGCGCACCGCCGGGCGATCCCCCGGGGCGAGCCCGGGCACGGCGAGGCCGTTGAGACGGGCCGTAGCATACCGCCGCTGCCCGAACTGCTGATTCATTGGACCGATCCCGATCTGCCGCGCCAGAGCCGGCTTCCCGGCCTCCCAGAGCTATCTCGGCATCAGATCCCGGGCACGATCGTCATTGTGTCCGTCCGACTATCCGGTCCGCTGCGCGTGCTCCGCCTTTCGGCCGTTCACCACCCATCCATCAGACGGAAGGCTTACGACTTCCGGCGCGCGCCGGCTACGGCCGTCCCGCGTCCGGGCGCTTCGCGCACGCCAGTCGGCGGCCTTGACCGATCCCGTGCGACGGGTCTCGTGGCTCTCCACGACTCGGGCCGTTCGGCCAGGCCGCGGAGAGCAAGCGCCACCAGATAGGCGGCGTGAAGCACGACCGCGAGAAGCAGAGCTGCCAGTATCGCCTGAGCGACGCCGCTCTGCGCCCTCCAGCCGGCTGCCACGCCCCAGACCGCGGCGAGCAAGGTCGCCGGAACCAGGGCCGGCGCGCGGTAGAGACGCCCGATCAGGGCGCCGAGCAAGAAGAAGAAGACCGCACTCCAGAGCAAGCCAGTTCCCGCCTTGCGCTGCAACCGCATCGGTGCAGAGTGTAGAGGCGGCGGCCCTCGAGGGGTAGTGCTAGGTGCAGATCAGACGAAAGCCGGCGGAGGGACGCCGACGGCGACCCGCGATCAGATCTCGCCGCTTAGGTTCACAGGCTGTCCCCGGCGTAGCTCGACCTTGATGGCGTCGCCGGGTTCGATCTGCGTCGTCTCCTCGGCCTCGAACTCGACCGGCTGACCGTCGGCACCGGCCCGCACGATCGAGTACAGCGGCCGCAGCCGAGGCCGCCCCGCCTCTCCGTCCAGGGGGCTGCTGATCTCGGCATCTTCCACCAGGCTCGTCGCCGTGTCGATCCGGCGTTCCAGTTGATCGAACTGGCCCTGAGTATCGCGGATCTCGCCGGCGAGGCTCTGGGTGCGCTGGCTCCGAAGCTCGATGATCGCGATCTCCGCCCGACTCACTTCCTGCTGTGCCCGAAGCAGGCTGGTTTCACCTTGCAGCCGCTGCCCTTCGAGCGCGGTGATCTGGCGTTCCAGGTCGCGGACCTCGCGCCCGGTGACCACCTTGCCTATCGTCGCCACCTCGTCGCGCAGCGAGTCGGCCTGGGCCTTGACATTGTCGAGCAGCGCGGCCTGCGCCGGAACCTCGGTCTGAAGGTTGGTCCGCAGCTGTTCCAGCGCTGCCATCTGGGTGCTGAAGGCCTCCTGTCGGGCGGCGAAGATCGCCTGTTCCTGCGCGATCAGCCGTGCCACGGCGGCATCGCCCTTGCGGGCCGCGAGGCCCGGCGGAGCCTCGAAGTCGGCGCCCGACATCTCCGCCCGCAGCCGCGCGAGCTTCGCCACGACCTCGTCGCGCTGCAGCAGCAGCACGTCGAGGTCGCCGAGCCCGGAGATCACCGCGCGCGCGCCGCCGTCTTCGCTGGTCTTCAGCCCTCCGGCCAGGCTCAGCGCCTTGAGGAGAGTCAGCCCGGGACGATAGGGGTAGGCTCCCGGCGTCTCCACCGGACCCACGATGAAGAACGGACGATAGGCGACGATCTCGACCGCGACCGACGGCGCCCGTCCGAGCCCCATGTTTTGTGCGAGACGCTCGGAGATCAGCTTGGCGAGCTGGTCGCGTGTGGCGCCCGCCGCCTGGACCGACCCAACCAGCGGCAGCGACAGCTCGCCCGCGGCCCCGAGGGAATATTCGTCGTTCAAAGCCTCCCAGCCGAAGACCTCGTCCTGGGACGCGCGCCACTCGAACACCTTCAGGCGGATCTTGTCTTCCGGTCCGAGCCGGTATTCGCCCTCGGCCGCCGCCGGCTCGCGTGCAGCCAGCAGCAGGCCCGCGAGCAGCAAGACGACGGCGCAAGCCCGCCCCAGGCGCTCCCGCGCCCGCTCCGTCCTATCTGAACCGTTCACCAGCAATGCTCCACGACACCCACTGCGGAAAGAGGATAGGCGGGTCGATCGCAGCAGGCGCCCCCTCCAAAGTCGCGCCGGCCCCGTCGGAAGGCGTGAGCGTCCGTCATCGGTGCGCAGGGTGCGACCTTATGGAGGATAACGGCCATCGCCCGACAGGGTTTTGTGGATCGGCATGTGGCACGGAGGCTCAGTGGCCTGCGCCCGGATCGGAATCGGGCATCGGGGGAGCAGAATGTTTCGAGCCCAATCGGCGAGCATGACGACGTCTGCGGAGGAGCCTTCGGCCCTGGCGGGGCTGAAGGGCGCGAGGATCGCGATCGTTCACGACTGGTGTCCGGACTTTCGTGGCGGCGAGCGCGTGCTCGCCCGGTTCTGCCGGCTGTTCCCCGAGGCCGACGTCTTCACCCTGTTCGACTTCCTCGATCCCGAGGTGAAGGCCCGCCACTTCGGCGACAGGGTCTTCCGCACTTCGCCGCTGAACCGTCTTCCGGGCATTCGCCGCTACTACCGCAATCTCTTCGCGCTCTGCCCGTTCTTCATCGAGCAGTTCAATGTGACCGGTTACGACCTTGTCCTGTCCTCCTCCTCCGCCTTTGCGCGCGGGGTTCTCACCCGGCCAGACCAGCCGCATGTCTGCTATGTGCACAGCCCTGCCCGCTACGCCTGGGACGAGCAGTTCACCTATCTGGAACAGGCCCGCCTCGGCTTCGGACCGAAGGGGCTGCTCTACCGCTACATGCTGCATGGGCTCAGGATATGGGATGTCCGAACGGCGCACGGACCCGATCTGATGGTCGCCAATTCGGAGTATGTCCGGGGCCGCATCCGCCGGATCTACGGCCGTGATGCGCTGGTGATCCACCCGCCGGTGGACGTCGATGAAATGCCGTTCACCGCGCGCAAGGGCGACTACTACGTCGCCGCGAGCTTCCTCGCGCCCTACAAGCGGACCGATCTCGTGCTGCGCGCTTTCCGCGCGATGCCGGAGCGCAGGCTTGTCGTGGTCGGTGAGGGCCAGCAGTCAGCCGGGCTCCGGTCCCTCGCCGCGCCGAACATCAGCTTCACCGGCTATCTCGATCGGCAGCAGTATGTCGATGTCGTGCGCAACGCCAAGGGCATGGTCTTCGCCGGTTGCGAGGACTTCGGCATCGCGCTGGCGGAGGCGCAGGCTGCCGGCACGCCGCTGATCGCCTATGCCCAGGGTGGCGCGCGCGACATCGTCCGGCCGCTCGGACGCGACACTCCCACCGGAGTGCTGTTCCGGCAGCAGTCCGTCGAATCGATTCGCGAGGCGGTCGAAATGTTCGAGAGCAATCTCGCCGAGATCTCTCCGTCGGCCTGCCGCCAGAACGCGCAGCGCTTCTCGATCGAGCGATTCGATCGCGAGTTCCAGGCGGCCGTGGCACAGGCCGTCGCCATCCAAGACGGCGGTCCCCGGGCCGCGCCCCGCATGGTTTCCAGCAATCCCGTTCACGCAGCGAACTGACCCGAAGCGGCCCCCGAAGCGTGGGTCGCCCCTTCCCAATGGAGGGCGGATTTCCGTGGTGGCTGGCTTCCGGTCCATCCCGTCTGCCGAGAAAGATGCCGAGCTTGGAGGCAAGTCGAAGCGGCCGGCGCACTGCTGCCGTCCGTTCCGACCCGCTGTACTGACTTCAACTCCTGCGAGAACGCCATCGCCAGACGCAAGGCGCTTCCGCGCGAGGCCGCAGGGCGCTCAACCACCGATACGCGGTACTCCCTAGGCCACGGCCTCCGAAACTTTGGCATGCCCGACTGCGCCGACGACTTTCCTGCCTGCGGTTGCGATCCTGATTGATCGGATGCCGCTTTGGTGGGTGCCGTTTCCGCGGGGCAGGTTCGGCAAAGATCCGCCTCCGCAAACGGCGGGCCCTTGGCGAGATGGTCTGCTTGAGCACAGGCGCGTAACGGTCTCGGCTTTGACAGTATTCCTTATGTTCATGGCACGGCGACCCATTTGCCTCGAAGCAGGACGGCGACAGTGAAGCCGGTCGGAAGTGTCTCTCACCTAAAGGTTGTTCGCGCACACCCTTACCGATCAATAACCCCATAATCGCCTACCGCTAATCTGATGACTATGATACGCAGTATAGTTGTTTTTTGCTGCGCCGAAAGTCTACTCACTAAGCATTAGAATTTAACAGCTTGTCGTTAGTGACCCCTCGGATTAACATCCCGAGGCTGTGGGGGGTAAGGCAGCATACGCCGGATTGTCGTTGTCTTAATTGACGGGCGGGGGACCAAATATGAACACCAGAATTTCCAACACGTCGGATTGCGTCCTGATGGATGCCTCTTCGCTTGCCGAGCAAGACGCTCCACTGGTTCTGATTCTTGAACCGCGGCCGCTACTCCGCCAGTTGCTTCAGGGATTTATCGCTTCGAGTGCACAGATGCGCGTCGTGTCGGCGCCAAGCATCAAGGAATGGCTGCGCTCCGGTCTGGACATGGAGCCGTCGATCATTCTGCTGTCCATCCCGGACGGCGGTCGGCTTCCCGGGAGCCTGTCCGAACTACCGATAGCGGCCCACGACCGGCTCGCATCAGTGCCGATCGTGGTGCATTCCAACGACCGACCAGGGCATCAGGTGCTCGAACTGCTGCGGATCGGAGCGCACGGCTTCATTCCAACCAGCGTTTCGACGGAGGTCGCGGTGCAGGCGCTGCGCCTGATCTGCGCCGGCGGGACCTATGTTCCGCCAAGTTGCCTGCAGTCGCTTCCGTACAAGGCGCAGGGCGCATCGGACGGCGCGGGCTTCCTGACCGGGCGCCAGTTGCAGGTCGTGGAGGCGATCCGGCAGGGCAAGCCGAACAAGATCATCGCCTATGAGCTCAACATGTGCGAGAGCACCGTCAAGGTGCATGTCCGCGCCATCATGAAGAAGCTCAAGGCCCGCAACCGTACCGAGGTCGCCTACCTCTATTCGTCGAGCCTCGGCGAAGCGGACGGCGCGGTTCCGAACTGAGCGTCCCGGCCGGATCTGCCGGATCGGACCTTGCTCCGGCAGTTCCCCAAAAAAGGCTTCTCTGAACATCACGGAATGGGCCGCCGATCGAATCTCGGCGCCGGGTGCCGATCGGCGGACCCAGGTGTTTGCTCCCAGGTGGGAAATACCTCCGGCCCGGCTGCTTCGGGTGGTGTTCCGCCGCCGCCGATCTCCGGGCGGGTCACGTCCGTCAGGTTCTGCAAGCGGCGGGTGGCGTGCTGCATCATGCAGCGGCTCGACCATCGGCAGTTTGCGGCGATCGGACATTCGCTCGGCGGCTGGACGGTCATGGCGCTCATCGGCGGCGGGTTCGATGCGCCGCGGCACGCCGACTATTGCGCAGGACATCCCGACCGCGCGGATTGTCGCTTCATGCGGGAAGCAGGTGTCGTCGGCCATCCGGAACACCTCGCCGATCTGGCCGGGACGGATGCCGATCCGCGCATTGGCGCGGTGGTGACTCTCGACCTTGCTTTCACCCAAGGATTCGCTCGGGCCAGTCTGGCGGGCATCTCCGTGCCGGTCCTGGTGATCGGGGCGCAGCGCGGCGGGGTGCTGAACCTCGACATGGAATCGCGCGCACTTGCGGGCGCCCTGACTGGCGCATCCGCAAGCTACGAGGAACCGGACGGCGTCAGTCATTACGATTTTGTCGGCACCTGCAAGTCGGGCGGACTGGCCATCCTCGCTGAGGAGGATCCGGATTTCGTCGCTGTCTGCAGCGAAGGCGGCGCGCAGCGCGTTGCTCGACATGCGGTGGTCGCCGCGCTCGTCACGGACTTCCTGAATGCGACATTCCCCGACGTCGACCGCCTGTCGTCCGAATGAAACAAGATAGGGTGTCGGGGTCGCCCTCACCGGCCCCGACAACCCGCGCCCGCCCGCGGACACCCGCCCGCCCTCGTTGGGACGGGCGTTTGCGTTTGTCGGCAGGGCACTCTTGGCCCGGGAGAACGCGGACCAGGCGTCAGGCCGGGCCGCCCTCCATCAGGCAGTCGGGATGTCGGTCGACCCATTCAGCCAGTGCGTCTGCAATCTCAGGGACGCCGGCAAGGTCCGCGGCGCGACGCGGCACCGAAACTCCCGCCTCCAGCGCCAGCCGGAGGCAGCCCAGTTGGTCGCGGATTGCCCGCTCGGGGCAGTTCTCAGACCCGTGCACGATGGTCGACAGCAACGTGCCGCCATAGCCGTTCTGATGCGACAGATCAGGCCCGAGGCTGAGCAGATAGGCCATCATGTCCGGCAGACCCTCCCAGCCGGCCACCTGCACCGGGGTAAGCCCCTCGGCGTCCGGGCGGTCGAATTCGAGGCCCAGGGCCACCAGCCGCTTCACGTGATCGAGCTTGCCGGGCAGATGCAGGATCGTGCGGATGATGTTTCGATAGGCGTCCGGCAACCGCTCCGGATTGACGGTTCGGCCGCCGGGATCCCGGCCCTCGGCGGCCGTCGCCAGAAGGTCCTCGTCGGCTGTCAATGTTGGCGCGATACCCCGCGCCTCGATTTCGCGCGCAAGGGCGGCGTTGCCGAAAACCCGCGCATAGCCATAGGCGCTGCATCCCTCGAACCGTCGCTCCGGATCGGCACCCGCGTCGAGAAGCACGCCGAACATTTCGGCCCCGCAAATCCGGCGTGCTGCCTGATGCAGCGCCGGCACGACCCAGGGCCGTTCGCCGCCGACGTGGGTCCCGATGAATTCGTCGGCCAGCGCACCAGCCGCAAGGAGCATCCGGACAGCGTCGACATCGCCGAAGTCCATCGCCCGCAGGAGGGCGTTGGTTCCGCGCGGATCCGCGCCATGCTCGAGCAGCATCTTCAGCCCCTCGTGATGGCCCAGTTCGGTCGCATGGTAGAGCGACTCGTTGTCGTTCGGATTGGCGCCATGATCCAGCAGCCAGCGCGCCAGAACCATGTTGTTGCCGTGCCCGATCGCACCGTATAGCGCAGAAAGCTGATGGTCGTTGTCTGCCGAGACCGGCATCGACTCGTCGACGCTCGCCCCATGGGCCACAAGCATGTCGGCAATCGCGATCATGGCCCCCTCCAGATCGGGGCGCTGGTGAATGTACTGCGAAAAAGCCAGTTGACAGAGCGGGCTGCGCCCCCCGACGAGACGCGTGGCTGCGGATGGATCGGCATTGAGCGCGGCTTCGACCTCGGTGCGGTGGTAGAGCGCGATCCGCAGGCCGAGCTGTCCCTCCGCGAGGTCAGGTATCTGTGCAAGTAACCGGTCCACCACCTGGCGCTGGCCGTGGTGGAGCGCAATCTTCAATCGTTGCTGGGCGGCGGCGCGATCGAGGCCGTTAAGTTCGGCGGCCAGCTTGAGCGCAGGCCAGCTTAGAAAGCTGTTCTCTCGCGCGATCACATGCAGGTAGTCCGCATGCTTCAAGGTCGCACCCGCGGCACGCGGGCGATAGTTCGCAATCCGTTGGCGGGCATGAAGGTCTTCGGCCTCGAGGGCCTTCTTCAGCGCCTTGGCGTCACGGCGCAATCGTTCGATGGATTTGGTCATCGGTTTCCTCACAGGTGCGCCCGGCAGTCCGCTTGAACGGGCATGAGAAAAACCGAGTGTCTGTCGGTTCGTGCGTTGAGGGGCGCCGATGACGACTTTCCGCGGACCTGGATGCCGCCCCACGCGGCTCTTCAATGACTAGCTCCTCAAGAGAGTCGGGTCCAGCCTGTCCAGATTTGCGACGTTCCCGCGACGCCCTCTAAGCGCAGAAGTAGCGACCCGGTTCGACGCCGGTCGCGTTGGCGAAGGAACGGGGACTGGGGTCTAGTATTCTCTGGGGAGTAAGCCATTGTTTTATCTACGACAGGGTGTCGAGCTGCTGTTCGGCGGTCGCTGCGTGACCTTGTGCCGCCCGGCGGGGCGGAACGTGTCATCGATGAGCAAGCACAGTTAGTTCACTTCAGTGGAAGCGCGTCTCCGATCCGTTGAAGAACATGCTCCGAAACGGCCCGCTGAACCGCCCCGTCAATGCCGAGCCCGGCCATGGCCTCGGTCTCGTAGATCGAAGCGAGGCCGTGGATCGTCGACCACACGAACATCGCTTCGAGCGTCACCGCCGGCGCCTCGACAGGCGCGTCGATCACCCGGGCGAGGCAACCTCGAAGCTGGTCGAACGCGCCGCATCCTTTTTCCATCATCTTCGGATGCTGGCCGGGATCCGGAAGCCGGGCGCCGAACATCAGCCGGTATTCCAGCGGATGGGTGCGAGCGAATTCGAGATAGCGCATGCCCATCGTCTGCAGGTCCGCCCGCGGATCGTCAGTCGCCGCCACCTCTGCGAGGAAGGCGTCGAAGCCGCGGAAGCATCGGTCGACGACTTCGGCGAGCAGGTGGTCCCGGCTCGGATAGTGGCGGTAGGGCGCCTGGTGCGAGACGCCGAGACGGCGCGCCACCTCGCGCAGGCTCAGGCCCTCGATGCCGACGTCCCGGATGATCCGCATCGCCTCGTCGACGCAGGCTTCCCGGAGATCGACATGGGATCGTGCTGCTTCGCTCACGATGTGCTCTCCTCATTCCTCTTCCGCCGATCTTGACGCCGGCGGCCGATTGTTGACGCCGTCAACTTTTGAGTTGACGGCGTCAACATGCCACTCTATACCCTCTTGTGTAGACGGTGTCAACGCAGGCGGGAGCGGACTATGTCGACCTCAAGATATCGCAACGACATGAGCGAGGAAAAGGACCGCGGGGCGCGGCTCGTCGCGCTAGGAGCGCGCCTTGCTGTCGCGCTCGGAGTTCTCGGCGGCGTGGGCGTCGGCGTGTCCGCGCTCTACGCTCGGGGCGGCGACGCGAGCGTGGCGGTCCCGGCACCGACCCCGGTCCTGGCGCTGACCGTCGAGCAGAGCCCGGGCCACGTGGAATTCCGTAGGTTCGCCGGTCGCCTGGAGCCGGCGCGCAGAACAGAGCTCGGCTTCGAGCGCGGCGGGCTCCTGGCCGAGCTGCTGGTGGGCGAGGGCGACCGGGTGGCCGCCGGCCAGGTGGTGGCCCGCCTTGATACCGCCCTGCTCGTCAACGAGCGGGCGCGTCTGGCCGCGGCGCGGGGCCAGCAGGCGCCCCGGCTCGAACTCGCCCGTCTCACCTACGATCGACAACAGGGCCTGACCGAGCTGGCCACCTCGGGCCAGCGCAAGGACGAAGCGCGGCTAGCCGTCGCGGAGGCCGAAGCGGCATTGGCAGAGACCGACGCAGCACTGGACGGGCTGGCGATCGAGTTGTCGAAGTCCGAGCTCCTGGCGCCGTTCGCGGGAGAGATTGCGGCCCGCCATCTCGACGAAGGCGCCGTGATCGCGACAGGCACGCCGGTGCTGACGCTGCTCGCATTGGACCGGCCACAGGCGCGCATCGGACTCGCGCCCAAGGCCGCCGCAGGGCTCGTGCCCGGAGAGCGCTACACGCTCGACCATGATGGGAGAGCCTATCCGGCCCGCCTCGCCGCCGTCAGGCCCGACCTCGATCCGAGGGCGCGCACTGTTACCGCGCTTTTCGATCTCGACACCGCCCCCGACCTGCCCTTCGGCACGGTGATGACCTTCGACGCCGAGGCCTGGATTCCCGGGTCCGGATTTTGGGTTCCGGTCGCGGCGCTGGTCGAGGGCAGTCGTGGCCTCTGGACGGTGCTGACGCTGGAGGGCGACGGGAGCCTCGGCAGCGAGGCGGTCAGCGTCGTGGCGCTCCGCGGCGAAGACGCCTTCGTCCAGGGCAGCCTCCGCGACGGCGATCGCATCGTGCCAGGAGGCACGCACCGCGTCCGGCCCGGCCAGGCCGTCCGGATCGCGCAGGCGGATTAGATCGATGGACAGCTGGTTCTACCGCAACCCGCGCGGCTTCGCCGTAGCGGTCATGGTGATCCTCGCCATGGGATGGTCTGCGTTCTTGACCATCGGCCGGCAGGAGGACCCGACGATCACCAACCTCTTTGCCACGGTGCTGACGCCGTATCCCGGTGCTGACCCCGCCCGGGTCGAGGCCCTGGTGACCGAGAAGATTGAGGCGGAGCTGCGCGGCGTCGCGGCGATCTCCGAGATCAGCTCGGTGTCGCGCCCCGGCCTCTCCGTCATCCAGATCGATCTGTCGGAGACGCTGCCGAAGTCGGAGATCGAGCCCGCCTGGACTGAAATCCGCAACGCCGTCGACGACGCCAGGGCGGAGCTTCCCGCCGGCGCCGGAGTTCCGGACTTCGAGAACGCCTCCTTCGGTACCTTCACCGCGATCAGTGCGGTGATGCAGCGGCCGGGCGACCAGGCGAACCCGGTCCTGCTCGCACGCTCGGCGGAGGACCTGCAGGAGCGCCTCCGCCGGATACCCGGTACGGACACCGTGGAGATCTTCGGAGCGCCGCAGGAGGAGATCCTGGTCTCCATCGACGCCACCCGCCTCACCGACCTCGGACTGGACGCAGCCAGCGTCTCAGCGGCGATCGCCGCGGCCGACGCGAAGGTCAGCGCCGGCAGGCTGCAAGGTGGCGAGCAGGAGATGGTCGTCGAAATCACCGGCGAGATCGACGACCTGGCGCGCATTCGGGCGATCCCGCTCGCCACCGGTGCCGATGGCGCGGTGTTGCGGCTCGGCGACGTGGCGGACGTCACCCGCACCCCGCTCGAGCCGGCGGAAAGCATCGCCCGGTATCAGGGCCGCCCTGCCGTCCTAGTGGCGGCGCGAATGGTGAACGATCTGCAGGTCGATCGCTGGATGGAAGCGGTGCGGGCCGAGCTTGCCCTGTTCGAAGCCGCGAGCCCGGGCGGCGTCGAGCATGCGCTGATCTTCGACCAGTCCACCTACGTGACCGAGCGCTTCGCGGCCCTGGGGGCCAACCTCGCGGCCGGCATCGGCCTGGTGACGCTGGTCCTCTTCGTGACGCTCGGCTGGCGCGCCGCATTGATCGTGGCAAGCGCCATCCCGCTCGCGTCGCTGATCTCGCTCTTCGGCATGAACCTCGCCGGCATCTCGATCCACCAGATGTCGGTGACGGGGCTGATCGTCGCGCTCGGCCTGCTGGTGGACGCGGCGATCGTGATGACGGACGAGATCCGCAAGCGCCTGGCTGATGGCACGCCGCGGCTGGATGCCGTCCGACGCGCGGTGCGGATGCTGGCGGTGCCGCTGCTGGCGTCGACACTGACCACCGTGCTCGCCTTCATGCCGATGGCGCTGCTGCCCGGTCCGGTCGGCGACTTCGTCGGCTCGATCGCCAAGTCGGTGATCATCATGCTGGTGGCCTCGCTCGCGCTGGCGTTGACCCTCACGCCGGCGCTGGCCGGCTGGCTTCTGCCCGCCGGTGGCGACCGGCCGCAACGGTGGTGGCGCGACGGAATGGTGCTGCCGCGGCTCGGCCGGGCATTCGACCGCTCCCTGGCGCTGTCGCTTCGCTATCCGGGGCTCGCGATCCTCGCGTCCCTGGCGCTGCCGGTCACCGGCTTCCTCGCCTTCCCTACTCTGACCGCCCAGTTCTTCCCCGGCGCCGACCGCAACCAGTTCTACGTCCAGCTCACGCTCTCCGGCACCGCGTCGATCAGCCAGACCGAAGCCGCCGCCGCGCGCGCCGATCGCCTGCTGCGCGCCACGCCCGGGATCGAAACCGTCGCCTGGACGGTGGGTGAGAGCGCACCCGCCTTCTACTACAACATGCAGATGGACCAGGATGGCGTCCCGGGCTTCGCCGAGGCGCTGGTCACCACCGACAGCGCCGACCGTACCCAGGCGGTCATTCCCGACCTGCAGGACCGGCTGACGGACCAGTTGCCAGACGCCGAGATCGTCGTGCGCGACTTGGTGCAGGGTCCGCCGGTGGCTGCCCCCATCGAGGTTCGCTTCGTCGGCCCGGACCTGGCGGTGCTGCGCGACCTTGGCGACCGCACCCGCGCGCTGATGGCCGGGGTGCCCGGCATCACCCAGTCGCGGGCGACGCTGACTGGCGGCCCGCCGAAGCTTCGGCTTGCGCTCGACGAGGACCGCGTGCGCCTCGCGGGCCTCGATCTCGCCCGCGTCGCGGCCCAGCTCAACGCGGCGACCGACGGGGCGCTGGGCGGCAGTCTCGTAGAGGGCACCGTGGAGAGCCCGGTCCGGGTGCGGCTCGCGGCGGGCGACCGCGCGGCGCCCGAGCGGCTCGCCAGCCTTGCGATCGTCGATCCGGCGGCCGATGCCGGCAAGGCCTGGCCGGGCGTGCCGCTCGCCGCCCTGGGCGATCTCGAGCTCGTCCCGTCCGACGGTCCGATCCACCGGCGCAACGGCGAGCGCATCAACCTGGTGCAGGCCTTCACCGCGATCGGGGTGCTGCCCGAGGAGGCGCTGAGCGTCCTGCGCGCCCGGCTCGACGCCGAGCCCGACCTGCTGCCGCCCGGCTACCGGCTGGAGTACGGCGGAGACGCCGACGCCCGCTCCGACACCGTGAGCTATCTGATGGCCACGGTGCTGATGGTGGTGGTTCTGACCCTTGCGACGCTGGTGCTGAGCTTCCGCTCGTTCCGCCTAACGGCAATCTCGCTCGCCGTCGCCGGCCTGTCGATGGGACTGAGCCTGCTGGCGCTGGCCATCTTCGACTACCCGTTCGGCATCCAGGGCCTGCTCGGCGTGATCGGCTCGATCGGCGTCTCGATCAATGCGGCGATCATCATCCTCTCCGCGCTGGCCGAAGATCCGCGCGCTAGGACCGGCGACCGCGATGCCGTCCGGACGGTAGTGCTCGGAACCAGCCGCCACATCCTGTCGACGACGATCACCACCTTCGGCGGCTTCCTGCCGCTGATCCTCGCCGGCGGCGGCTTCTGGCCGCCCTTCGCGATGGCGGTGGCAGGCGGCGTGCTGCTGTCGACGGTCGTCGCCTTCTACTTCACCCCGCCGATGTTCGCGCTGATCTACGGGCGCCACGAGGTCGCGGGCACGTCCGGCCGGCACGCCTCCGAAGTGCTTCCGGGCCTTGTCGTTGGCGCATGAACTCCGTCCTCCCTTCCGCCCTCATCACGAGCGAGACTTCGAAATGACGTCCGAAAATCGCAGCAGACACCGGAGCCGGATCTCGGCCGCATACGGCCCCTGGGCGCTGGTCACCGGCGCCTCTGGCGGGATCGGGCGGGCGCTTGTACTCGAGATTGCGGCCTGCGGAATCAATGTCGTGCTGTCGGCACGCCGGGAACACTTGCTGTCCGAGCTTGCCCGCGACATCACGGCGCGGTTCGGCGTCGAGTCCCGCGTCCTTGCGGGCGACCTCTCCGACCCGGCCACGGTCGGACCCTTGCTGGCTCGGACCGATGATCTCGACATCGGCCTGCTGGTGGCCTGTGCCGGGTTCGGAACCTCGGGGGATGCCATCGACAGCGATCTCGCCACCGAGCTGAGCATGATCGACGTGAACTGCGGCGCGACCTTCGCCGCAATCCACCAATTTGCACCACGGCTCGCGCGGCGCGGACGCGGCGGCATCATCCTGATGAGCTCGCTGGTCGCCTTCCAGGGCGTGGCGCGCGCTGCGAACTACGCGGCCACCAAGGCTTACGTGCAGGTTCTGGCGGAAGGGCTGTCGCGCGAGCTGGCAGCAAAGGGCGTGGACGTTCTGGCCGCGGCACCCGGACCGGTGGAGAGTGGCTTTGCCAAGCGCGCGGCCATGCGGCTGAGCAACCCGGCAACGCCTGAACAGGTCGCGAAGGAAATCCTGCCCGCGCTCGGGCGGCGGACGACGGTGCGGCCGACGCTCCTGAACAGGGTGCTGCAGGTCAATCTGTCGCTTCTGCCAAGACCGGTCCGCACCCGCATCATGCAGAAGGTCATGGCGGGAATGACAAAGCATGACGAGCGCGTTTCCGATGCCTGACACAGAGGTCTTCGTCTCGATCAGCGGGCTCGAGACGCGCCGCCTGAGTCATTATTCGACCTTATGTTCCGTGCGGTCCGCTCGATGGCGCTAAGGGATACTTCCGATACGGGATGGGGCGATTGCCTCGCTGCGGCTGAAACACATCGACCTGGTGCAGGGTTGCGTCTATCAGGACGCGAGGGAAGTGCGGACCAAGTTCGCCAAGACCTTCACCACCTGGTTCTATCCGGTCGATGACGCATACTTGGCTTGCCTCCGCGACTGGGTGGACTTCCTGCGCAGGGATCAGTTGTTCGGCCCCGCCGACGCCCTCTTCCCCAAGCCCCTGATGGGCCTGCAGGACAGCAGCTTCGCCGCAGTCGGCTTGTCGCACGACACCTGGAGACCTCCGATTATCGCCCAAACGGCAGGGAGCAGGCGCGTAAGCGACGGGATGAGGATCCGATGACATCGCCCCGATTCCAAGGCTTCGTGGGCATGCCCAATGCCGATTTCGAGCCGGTCATGTTGCGGGTGGCCTAGGAAGGCGCGAAGCGTGCGCTCGCCGATGTCGGCCTCGACGGCGACAAGGCCGCGCAAACAGTTGGGGTCCGGCACTGATCCGTGAGCGGCCAGCTGGCCGCTCAGTCCAGCTCGATCGGGCGTAGCGCGATCGTTGTTGCGTGGCCGACGGCGTCGACGCTCGCCTCGACCAGGGAAGGGTCGGCGACGGCGTCCGAGAACGTCTGGGGACCGAAGTCCTCGAGCCCATTGAAGAGCGCGCTCATCAGTGGCGAGGTCTGGACCGTGCTGTGGCCTTGCGCGTCGGCGCCTTTCACGTGGGTCACGTCGACCACCGTCACCGGCAGGTCGGCAAGCGCGGCCGGGTCGGTGATCATGCCGAGCCGCGCTTGTCCGCCGTGCAGGCTGGCCGAAAGCTGGAGGGCCTGGTCGCCGCTCGAGGCGAAGACGTAGATCGGGATACCCGGATGCCCGACGTCGCGCATCCGCTCACGGAAGACCTCGACGTTGATGTCCGGAGCGAACATCACGACGGCGCGCAGCCTTTCGAGGAACGCATCGTCTCTGCGCAGCGCCTTCATCCACATGGTCTCGATCACGAGGAAGCAGCCCATGGAGTGGCAGGCGACGACGACGCCGTCGGCAGAGGAGCTGGCGACGAGATCGAGGGTGCGCGACAGCCCTTCCGTGGCGAAGATGGCGCTCTCCTTGTCATAGGGATAGCCGTTCCAGGCCGCGGCCGACGGCCAGGCGAAGTCCACCGATACCGCGGGCAGGGCGAAGTCCTCGGCGAGCTGCGCCTGCCGGTAGAGCCCTTCGGCGAAGGTGTTGTTGTAGCCATGCACGAACACGATCGCCTCGTCGTTCCGCTTACGGCCGAGCTCGCGGTCGATCGCGGCCACGAACGCCTCACCGTCACGCAGGCGCGCGGCTTCCAGCGTGACGAAGTCGGTGCGCGGGTCGGCTTCGCGGCCCGGCCAGGTGACCGAGCCCGGCTCCCGCTCGGGCGGGACCGAGACGGCGAAGCGAGCAAAGCTGAGCGGCGCCCGCCCGGGGCCGAAGACCGCCGAGCCCTCGGCCGGGGCGCGCGCGCTGGCGACCAGTACCGGCGCCGCCGCGCCGGTCCCGGCCGCGGCGGGGTCGATCGACACCGCGCCGCGCGGGCCGGCGCAACCAGAAGTGAACGCCAGCGTCGCGAGAACGCCAAGGCGGAACAGCGCGGGCCAGCCGAGACGGTTGCGCGCAGCGGAGCCGCGCCGACCGAGGCTTTCCTGCCCGGCACGGTGCCGGCGCGACGGGTCAGCGGCGCCGCTGCCAAGTGTCAGGGTCGGTCGGGGTGTTCGGACCCGGCTGTGCATCGGGGACGCCACGGCCTCCGAGCGCTCGGCGATCATGGCGTGGCGCCCTCGCCCGGCTGCCCATCGAGGACGTCGTCCAGGCCGTCGAACCCCGTCTCGGCGGCGCCAAGGGCCCGGAGCACAGCATCCAGAGCCTCGCGGATCAGATCGCGGGGTGCGCCGCGCTCGATGATGCCGCGCATGATCTGAAGCAACATGCCGATGACGATGTCCGCGGCGAGATCGACGTCCTTCACCACCATGCGTCCCTGGGCGATGGCCTCGGCGAGGTCGGCTTTGAGATGCTCGCGAATGCCCCGGCCAAACTCGGTCGGCGACTGCGAGCTCTGGACGACGAGGCGAGCCCAGACCTGGTCCGAGATCGCCTTTTGCAGGAACTGCCTGGACATGAATACCAGGCGGGCGACAGGATCGCTCAGCTCCAGCTTCGCCGGCGTCAGCATCTCGTCGAAGCTCTCGCCGAGCATCACACCCACGGCGGCGGCCAGCTCGCTGATGCTCAGGAAATGGTAGTAGAATGTGCCCTTGGCCACGCCCGCGGCCTCCACGACAGCATCGACCGTAAGGGCCTCGGGCGGTCGCTCGGCCAGAAGCAGCGCACCCGCTTCCAGGATCTGCGCGCGTGTCCTCGCCCGCTTTTCCCGGCCGATCTCCGCACGGCGGACCAGATCAATCTTTGCCATCCAAATTCTCCCATGAGCATGTTTTCATGTTGACTGTATAGTCGATCCGACGTATGAGTGCAATACGAAATCGACTCGGGCAGGCTCGCTTGCCCTCCAACCTAACCCGAAAAGGAAACGCGTCATGGCTTACGCCCTCAACCTTCACGCTCACGATGTCGAGCAGACGGGTCTCTTTGCCCGCCTGAGCAAGAGTTTCGCTGATCACCGAGAGTACATTGCGACCTACAAGACTCTCAATGCGCTGACCGATCGCCAGTTGTCCGACTTCGGCGTTACCCGACAGAGCATCGGTGAGATTGCCTGGGCGTCAGTCTACGGAGACTGACGCCGTCGTTTGCCGAGACAGCGATGGAGTCGAATACACAACCTATCAATTGAACCAACCCGCTGCCATGCGGCGGGTCGCATCCGGCCTGGATGCTCTCGAGGCGTGGTACGGCCCCCCCTTCGCCCGGACGGGGCCGGAATCGACCCGACAAAATCACTCATGCCGCGTTTGCCTTGCGAGGGCGCAGCGGCCTCATCATCGAGGATGCACCTTTGACGCTGAAGCTAAACATCATCATCGGCTCGACCCGTCCAGGCCGGATCGGTCCTGTCATCGCGGAGTGGCTGAAGGATACTGCCGTCGAGCACGGCAAGTTCGCGGTGGAGCTGGTCGACCTCGCGGACTTCCACCTTCCCCTCCTCGACGAGGCGGCGCACCCGGCGTCGCGGCAATACGCCAACCCGCGGACCAAACGCTGGAGCGCCAGTGTTAACTCCGCCGACGCCTACCTTTTCTTGACGCCGGAGTACGACTACTTCGCTCCTGCCGCGCTGGTGAATGCGGTCCAGGTGCTCCTGCAGGAATGGCTCTACAAGCCCGCGGGAGTGCTCAGTTACGGCGGCGTCTCCGGGGGCCTGCGCTCTGCCCAGGTCTTGCGCCAGCTCCTGAGCAACGTGAATGTTCACGCCTTGCCGCAGGTGGTGCCGGTCCACTCGTTCTCCCAGTTCATCGATAACGGTGTGTTCCGTCCCAACCAAAGGATCCAGGACGGGGCCAACGGCCTGCTCGACGAGCTTTATAAATGGGCGCGGGCGCTCAGCAACCTTCGCGCCGAGCAGGCGGCCGACCGGGCCACCCAGAACGCCGCGGCCTGACCCTCGCCGCGGGCGGCGGTGTTCGCCGGCCCGCCGGGTTGCCACCAAGCCATCGATGACCAGCGCCTGGCTTCCCAACCTCGATTGCCGCATCAAAGCCTGGCGGAGCGCGATGTTCGCGCGCGGCGCCAGGTTCCCGATCGCATGATCGCGTCTTCGGTGGACTGCGGGCGAGCAGCCGCGCGCTTCTGAGTCAATCTCCTGATCCTGTCCGCACCGGCGTGATAGCCAGCTTGAGCGAGACCACACATCTCTGATCTCGTGTTGACTGCAACGTCGATTTGACTTATTGGTAGATTTGAGAACGCGAAACAGGCCCAGCCCACCCCTTTCTCAAAGCCGTCGCCTGCAACCCGATAACCCGAGCGGAGACACTCATGCGCCTGTCATCAGGTCCGATCCTCTGTGCCTGCGTCGCCTGCCTGTTTCTGGCGGGATGCAAGGAAGACCACGAAGCCGAGGCGCCCCCGGCGGTGCGTCCCGCCCGGGTGGCCATCGTGACGCCAAACAAGCTCGAACTGGCGGCGCAGGGCGCCGGCCGCGTCGAGGCGCGCTACGTCAGCCAGGTCGGTTTCGAAGTCGGCGGGAGGCTGATTTCGCGCGACGTCGACATCGGCTCCGTCGTCAAGAAGGGTGACAGGCTCGCGACGCTCAGCGCCACCGATTTCGAGAACAAGGTGATCACGGCCGAGGCCGATCTCGCCACCGCAAGAGCGACCCTCGTCCGGGTGGCCGCGCAGGAAGAACGTGACCGCACCCTCGCGGATAGGGGCTATACGCCGCGCGCCGTCTATGACGAATCGCTGCGGTCGCTCCGGAGCGCCGAAGCGGCGGTGCAGGCCGCCGAAGCGCAGCTTCGCATCGCCCAGAACCAACTCGGCTACACCCGGCTGCTCGCCCCGAACGATGGGATCGTCACCGCGACCGGCGCCGATCCGGGGCAGGTCGTGGAAGCCGGGCAGATGGTCGTCGAGGTCTCGCGCGACGCCGAGCGCGAGGCGGTCTTCGCCGTCGCCGGCGCAGACGTCGACGGCGTGACGCCCGGCATGCAGGGCAAGGTCTGGCTGCAGGCGCAGCCCGAGGTGGCGGTCACCGGCACCGTTCGCGAGATCTCGCCGGTCGCCGACAGCACCACGGGAACCTACGAAGTGCGGGTCTCCCTGCCCTCGGCGCCGCGGGAGATGCGTCTCGGGGCCATCGTCGTCGGCCGCGCCGAAGCCGAGGGCGCGGAGGTGACGACGCTCCCCGCCACCGCGCTGCTGCAGTCCGGCGACGGCGCGCAGGTCTGGGTCGTCTCCAAGGAGAACCAGGTGCAAAGGCGCAAGGTCGAGCTCCTCGAGTTCGACATGGACTCGGTCGTCGTCGGCGCCGGCCTCGCCCCCGGCGAGATGGTGGTCACCGCCGGCGTCAACGCCATGGCCGATGGCCAGGTAGTGAAGCCCGAGATGGAGGCACAGCGATGACCCGCTTCAACCTATCCGAATGGGCGGTGAACAACCGCGCCATCACCGTCTTCTTCATGCTGGTCTGCCTCATCGGCGGGCTGGGCGCCTACCGCGGGCTGGGCCGCGAAGAGGACCCCGACTTCTCGATCCAGACCATGGTCGTCCAGGCCTCTTGGCCAGGCGCGAGCGTGGCCGACACCCTCACGCAACTGACCGACCGGCTCGAGAAGAAGCTCGAGGAGACCCCCAACCTCGACTACCTCAAGAGCTACACCAAGCCCGGCCAGGCGACCATCTTCGTCAACCTCAAGGAGTCGACGCCGAGCGAAGAGATCGAGGACACCTGGTGCCAGGTCCGCAAGAAGATCGACGACATGCGGATGACCTTGCCGGAGGGCGTGGTCGGTCCCTTTTTCAACGACGAGTTCGGCGACGTCTTCGGCATTGTCTACGGCGTCACCTACGACGGCTTCACGCCGCGCGAAGCGCGTGATTTCGTCGAGACGGCGCGGGCCGAGTTCCTGCGCTCGCCGGACGTCGGCAAGGTCGAGATCTTCGGCGACCAGGATCAGAAGGTATACCTGAGCTTCTCGCCGCAGAAGCTCGCCAACCTCGACCTGAGCCTCGAGCGGGTGCTCGCGGCGGTCGCCGAGCAGAACGCCGTGGCTCCGTCCGGCATCATCAACACGTCGCACGAGAACATGCTGGTCGACGTCACCGGCGCGCTCGTGACGCCGGAGGACATCGCTGACCTGAACCTCTGGATCGACGGTCACTTCTACAAGCTCACCGACATCGCTTCGGTCGAGCACGGCTATAGCGACCCGCCCACCAAGATGTTCCGCGTCAACGGCAAGCCGGCGATCGGGATCGGCGTCAACATGCGCGATGGCGGCAACAACCTCACTTTCGGCGAGGGCTTGCACCATGCGGCCGAAAACCTGGTGGAGCGGCTTCCGATCGGCGTCGAGCTCAACCTCGTGTCCGACCAGCCCGAGGTCGTGCGCGAAGCCATCGGCCATTTCACCAAGGCGCTCCTCGAGGCGGTCGTGATCGTGCTTGCGGTCAGCTTCGTCAGCCTCGGCCTCCGCGCCGGGCTCGTCGTCGCCCTGTCGATCCCGCTCGTCCTCGTCATCGTCTTCGTGGCGATGGAGCTGATGGGCATCAGCCTGCAGCGCATCTCCCTCGGCGCCCTCATCATCGCGCTCGGCCTCCTCGTCGACGACGCCATGATCACGACGGAGATGATGATCTCCAAGATCGAGGAAGGCATGGACAAGATGAAGGCCGCGACCTTCGCCTATACCTCCACGGCCTTCCCGATGCTGACGGGCACCCTGGTCACCGTCTTCGGCTTCCTGCCGATCGGTTTCGCCGACAACAGCACCGGCCAGTACACCTACTCGCTCTTCGCCGTGGTCGCCGTGGCGCTCATCGCCTCGTGGTTCGTGGCGGTTCTTTTCGCGCCGGTTATCGGCGTCGCGGTACTGCCTCCGACGATGAAGGGGCATTCGACAGCCGAACCGGGGCGCTTCATGCGTCTCTTCGCCGATGTGCTCGGCTTCGCCATGCGGCGCCGCTGGCTCACCATCGGCGCGTCGCTCATCGCCTTCGGCATCTCGCTCTACGGTATGGGCTTCGTGCAGCAGCAGTTCTTTCCCGCCTCCAACCGGCCCGAGCTGCTGGTGACGATGACCCTGCCGAAGAACGCTTCGATCGCAGCGACCGAAGCCACGACCGAGCAGCTCGAGGAAGCCCTCGCGGGTGACGCCGACATCGTGAGCTTCTCGTCCTACGTCGGCGGCGGCGCCATCCGCTTCTACCTGCCGCTCGACGTGCAGCTCGACAACGACTTCATCGCCGAGACCGTGGTCGTCGCCAAGGACCTGGAGGCGCGCGACCGGGTGAAGGCCCGACTCGAATCGCTGCTCGCGCGCGACTTCCCCGACGTGACGGCGCGCGTCTCCCGCCTCGAGCTCGGTCCGCCCGTGGGCTGGCCGCTGCAGTACCGGGTCAAGTCGCTTCCAGATCGCTCCGGCTCCGCGGATACCTCACCGGCTCATCGGTGTTCTTCTGGCCGTTCGTTCCCGCCCTGCTGGCTTGGGGGCTTGTCGCGATGGCGGCAACCAGCGAACTGCCAAGTATGGACGCAGCGGCTTCGCCAAAGCAGAGCGCTACCCTTTCTCCTTCCATCCATATGCTTAGTGAAGGCGGCGCGATGTCAGCGCGGGCAACAGTCTATCGGTCCGACAAGGCCGAGGAGGGTGGCTCAATAACGGGATCTGCAGGCACACCATGGATGTAGCATACATCTCCGCGTTCTCGGCGCTGGCCGGTTCGATCGTCGGCGGCCTGATGTCAGGCTTCACGACCTGGCTGAGCCACCGCTATCAGGCGAAGGCTGGGCTGATCGTCCATAAACTTTCGCATCGAGAGGATCTCTACAGAGACTTCATCGTTGCGGCGTCGAAGGCCTTTGGCGAGGCCAACATGCGCAGTGAGCCGCAGGTTCAGGAGTTGGTCACCCTTTACGGCATGATCAGCAGGATGCGTGTGGAATCCTCGCCGCAAACGATCGCGCGCGCGGAGGCGGTCGTTCGTGCAACGATCGATGCCTGTCTCGCGCCGAACAAGACGCTGGCCGATCTGCACGCGGCCATGCGAAGCGGTGAAGAGGGAATGGACCCGCTGAAGGAGTTCGCCGAGGCCGCGCGCGAGGAACTCAGCAGGCTACGGTACCTATAGGGCGACGCCCGCGCGGAATCGGTCGCATCCGGCAGAGTCGTTGGGCAGTCGAGGGGTGCGGACACCCAACGATCTCGAGTTCATCGGCGCGCCCCGGGGACCCCACTCAATGGCGAGCACGTGCGCATGTCGAGGCCGGTCTCAGCGATCAGACGCGACCCTTGTGCGACGTCGCTGGCTGCGCCCGCGACGCGGAGACGTTGATCGCGCCGCCGCCGAAGTTTGCACTCCGAAGCCCCGTCCGCGATTCAGACAGCCGGCGGGGCCCAGTTCAGGAAGAAGCCTACGTCGCCAGGGATGTCGCCCGGAAAGCTTATCACCATCGCCTTCAGCTTGTAGCCCCGCGGCTTCGCCAGCTCTTCGTAGCTCTCGAAAAGCTCCTTCGCCTTGCCTTGCAGCGTCTCAGGCCAGCTCGGGTCGTTGTTGTTGATGGCGCGTCCGCTGTCTGTGCATAGACCCGAGGGGAAGCTGTAGATCATCGCCTCGAACTTACCATCCTTCACCGCGTTCATGACCAGACGCCGCACCATCGCCATCTCGTCGTCGCTGACGTGATTGTTCATGAAGTCGCGGGTGAATTCCGCGAGCCTGTCCCGACGCGACGATATCGATCTCGCCTTGAGCTTCGCCGGGATCGATGCGCCGACGGTCAATCCTGACCAGTGGCGCTTCGGTGTGATCTATGGGCTTCTGTGGCCACGCGGCGCGCAGATCCGCCAGGCAGGCCTTCGCCTCTCGTCGATCTTTGTTGACCTGCCGTTTCCCGAGCCTCTGCTCGTACGCGCCTATCTTAGTGAAGGCTCGGTGCCGATCGACGTCTGCGCCGCCAACTGGCAGGCGCTCTGCCTGGCACGCCTTGCCGAAGTCGGTGCGGCCACCCTGGTCTGCCCAATGGCGGACGCCGACCGACTCGCCAACGCTTTGGCCTTCTTAGCGACCAACCCGGTCCAGACCGCCTATCTCTCGGTCTTTGCCCGCGTCCAGGCGGTGCGCCGGGTGGCTGATCAATTTGAGGTCGATGCTGACATCGCAGAGGCGCTGCAATGACCTTCGAAACCCGCCGCATCTTCAAGAGCGCTGTCACGAGCCAGAATCTGATCCGCGAGTTGCTCCAATTGATGCTTCTCGGCGGACTGCTCGCGCCAGGCGGCGAGCGGGCTTGGCTTGTGAGCCCCTGGATCAGCAACATCGTACTGTTCGACAACCGCGCGGGTGGATTCGGCGCGGTCAATCCGGAATGGGGTAGTCGCGAGATCCGGCTGATCGAGGTCGCGAAGGATCTCATGGCGAGAGGCACCCCGCTCGGCATCGCGACCAGCTTCGATAAGCACAATGACCCACTGATCGCCGCATTAAGGGACGCTGTTGACGAAGAAGGGCTCGCCGAGCAGCTGACCATCGTCCGGCGTCAGCACCTCCACACCAAAGGCGTGCTCCTGCAGCGTGGCCTGCTCACTGGCTCGATGAACCTCACCCATAATGGGCTCGAGCTCAACGACGAGATGGTCGTCTACGACACCAGCCCCAAGACGCTCGCCGATCCGAGCTCCACCCTCAAGGCCTTCGAGCAGCACATCGCAAGGCGCTATCCGCGCCTTTTCGCTTCACGCCGCGGCATCCGCACGGCCAGGAGCCCGGTTCTTTCCCGACGCGAGGCTGAACTTCGCCGAGAACCTGCTCGCCGGAAGCGCCGGACTTGACGGGGCAAGCGACGCCATTGTGTTCCGCGCCGAGGCCGGGCCGATCTGCCGCTGGTCATGGGACGAGTTGCGCCGTATGTGTCGCGGCTGCAACAGGCCCTGGCCGCCCTCGGCATCGGCGAGGGCGACCGCGTCGCCGGGCTCTTGCCGAACATCCCAGAGGCGGTCGTCGCCATGCTGGCCACCGTTTCGCTCGGGGCGGTCTGGTCCTCGGCCTCGCCGGACTTCGGAGTTCGCGGCGTGCTCGACCGCTTCGGCCAGATCGAACCCAAGGTGCTCATCACGGTTGATGGGTACCGCTACGTCGGCAAGGACATCGACCTCGCCGGCAAGCTCGCGGAGTTGCAGCCGTTCCTGCCGACAGTCGTCCGCTGCGTCGTTGTCGGCCATCTCAGTAACGGTCACGCGGCCGCGCAGGCGCTCGCCAACGGCGTGACCTGGACCGAATTCACCGCACCCCATCCGCCGGCACCGCTTCGCTTTGCCCAGCTACCCTTCGACCATCCGCTGGTGATCCTCTACTCCTCCGGCACGACGGGCGCGCCGAAGTGCATAGTCCACCGCGCCGGGGTGCTCCTTCAGCACCTCAAGGAGCTCGGTCTGCACGCCGATGTGCGCCGGGGCGACCGGCTGTTCTATTTCACCACGCTCGGCTGGATGATGTGGAACTGGCTGGTGTCGGGTCTCGCGCGCGGCGCGACGCTGATGCTCTTCGACGGCTCGCCGTTTCACCCCGGCCCGAACGTGCTGTTCGACTACGCCGAGGCGGAGCGTGTGACGCA
Source organism: Amaricoccus sp. (assembly GCF_036846665.1). NCBI lineage: Bacteria > Pseudomonadati > Pseudomonadota > Alphaproteobacteria > Rhodobacterales > Paracoccaceae > Amaricoccus > Amaricoccus sp. The sequence continues at coordinate 25,475 of NZ_DAIUBO010000021.1, forward strand.
TTTCGGCACATCCGCCAAGTACCTCGATACGCTACGCAAGTCCGGCCTCCGTCCACGCGAGACCCATGACCTCTCGAGCCTGCGCGCAGTCTTCTCGACCGGCTCGCCACTGGCGCCGGAGGCGTTCGACTACGTCTATGACGCGATCAATCCCGACCTGCACCTCGCCTCGATCTCGGGCGGCACCGACATCTTGTCCTGCTTCGTGCTCGGCGATCCGACCCGCCCGGTTCTGCGCGGCGAGATCCAAGGCCCCGGCCTCGGGCTCGCCATAGAGGTCCGCGACGCAGCGGGAGGGCCGGCGCCCGCCGCGGCGAAGGGAGAGCTCGTCTGCGCCGCGCCGTTCCCCGCGATGCCTCTCGGCTTCTGGGGCGATGATGGCGGCGCGCGATACCACGCAGCTTACTTCGAGCGCTTCCCGGGCGTCTGGTGCCAGGGAGATTTCGCCGAGACGACGGCGAACGGCGGCTTCGTGATCCACGGCCGCTCAGACGCCACGCTCAACCCCGGCGGTGTGCGCATCGGCACCGCCGAGATCTACGCCGAGGTCGAGAAGGTGCCGGAAGTGCGCGAATGCGTCGCCATCGGTCAGGATTGGGACGGCGATGTTCGCGTGGTGCTGTTCGTCGCGCTGCATCCTGGCGCCATGCTCGACGACGTGCTCGTCGGCCGGATCAAGTCGGGCATCCGCGCCGGTTCCTCGCCTCGGCATGTGCCCGCAAGAATCGTCGCTGTCGCTGACATACCTCGCACAAAGACCGGCAAGGTCACCGAGCTCGCGGTGAGCGATGTGGTTCACGGCCGCGTTGTCACCAACCGGGAGGCGCTCGCGAACCCGGAGGCGCTCGAACTCTTTCGCGACCTGCCCGAACTTCGTGCCTGATCGCCTGGTCAGCCTGAACCGAAAGGAATCATCGTGGCCGTCTACAAGCTCGACGAATACTCCCCCGAGTTGCCGGAAGCGGGCAATTACTGGATCGCCCCGAGCGCCACGGTAGCGGGCCGGGTCCGCGTCGGTCGCGACGTCGGCATCTGGTTCGGCGCCGCGTTGCGCGGCGACGATGAGGCCCTCGACGTCGGCGATCGAACGAACGTTCAGGACAATGCCGTGCTTCACGCCGACCCTGGGTTCCCACTCATGATCGGGCGTGGCTGCACGATCGGGCATGGTGCCATCGTCCACGGCTGTACGATCGGCGACAACACGATGGTTGGCATGGGGTCGACGATCATGAACGGCGCCCGCATCGGCGCGAACTGCATCATTGGGGCCAATGCGCTCGTCACGGAGGGGAAGGCCTTTCCCGACAACAGCCTGATCATGGGAGCGCCCGCGAAGGCCGTCCGCGAGCTCGACCCGAACGCAGTTTCGGAATTGGAGCGCAGCGCCGAGGCGTACGTCGAGAAATGGCGGCGATACGCTCGTGGCGCCGAGCGCGTTGCAGATTGATCCGGACGGGGAACGACCAGCAACGTGGCTCGAACATTGCCTCGCGCGTAGCAACGCGCTGAACTTGACGCCGGCTCCACGACGCAGGGACCCAGGAGCAGCGGGAACGACACGCCGCAGCGATGCCAGCCGGGGCGGGATCCATGACGGAGTGGGGTCCGGAATCTCGATTCCGACCTGCGCATTGAGCACCCCGCCTAATGCGAAGCAACTCACCCAGAACGGGACGAGAACCGCGAGGGCAGAAAAAGGGCAGAAAAAGGGCAGAAAATGGCGGGCGGAACGAAACGCGCCCGTAATTTCCTTTGTGATTTCAGGATGTTAGGCTGGCTGGGGAACCTGGATTCGAACCAGGACTAACGGAGTCA
>NZ_DAIUBO010000022.1:0-27255 GCF_036846665.1 Amaricoccus sp.
CGCCTTCCCGCTGCATCCCGAATACCGCACCCTGCCGATGGTCTGGTACGTGCCGCCGCTCTCCCCGATCAAGAACGCGGCCGAGGCCGGGCTGATCGGGCATGACCGCGAGATGCCGGACGTGCGCAGCCTGCGCATCCCGCTGCGCTATCTCGCCAACCTGCTGACCGCGGGCGACGAGGCGCCCATCGCCACCTGCCTCGAGCGGATGCTCGCCATGCGCGGTTATATGCGCGCGAAGACCGTGGACGGGGTGATCGACGCAGGCATCGCCGAGCGCGTCGGCCTGACGCCCGCCCAGATCGAGGAGATGTACCGGATCATGGCGCTCGCCGATTACGAGGACCGTTTCGTCATCCCCACCGCCCATCGCGAGCTCGCCGAGGAGGACATCATGGGCCTGCGCGGCGGCTGCGGCTTCACCGACGGCAACGGCTGCTCGGACGGCCTCTCCAAGGGCTCGCTCTTCGGCAACCGGCGCCGGGGGCTGACCATTCCGGAGGCGATGAAGTCATGATCCTGACGCTCAAGGCGCTCTCGGCGCTGCTCACCTATCCGGACGAGGAACTCGGGCGGGGCGCCGCCGAGATCGAGGAAGCGCTGCGCGACGAGGCCCTGCTCGACGGCCCGGCCATCGAGGGCCTGCGCCCGCTGCTCGCGGAGCTCGGCGGGCGGGACCTCTTCGACCTGCAGGAGCGCTTCGTGCTGCTCTTCGACCGTTCGCGCTCGCTCTCGCTCAACCTCTTCGAGCATGTGCACGGCGAAAGCCGCGCCCGGGGTCAGGCGATGGTCGACCTGCTCGAGACCTACCGCGCTGGCGGCTACGAGCCCGCCGGCCCCGAGCTGCCCGATCACCTGCCGATGCTGCTCGAGTTCCTCGCCTCGCGCCCGCTCGACGAGGCGCGCGAGGTCCTCGCCGACACCGTGCATATCCTGGTCACGCTCTGCGACCGCCTCGACCGGCGGCAGAGCCCCTATGCCCCGGTCTTCGCCGCCCTGGCGTCGCTGGCGGCCTCGCCGCCGGCCGCCGAGGCCCTCGCCGAGATCGCGGCGCATCCCGAGGACGACCCCGAGGATCTCGCCGCGCTCGATGCCGTCTGGGAGGAGGCCGCGGTGACCTTCGGCCCGGACCCCAATGCCGGCTGCCCGGCCGGCCGGGAGTTGCTTTCCCGCATGGGCCCGCCGGCACAGCCGCCGGCCTGGGCCGGTGGCGGCTCCTGATCGCGGAGGACGCAAGATGAATTTCTTCCTGTTCCAGGTCTATCCCTACATCGCCCTGACCGTGCTCGCGCTGGGCTCGATCGCGCGCTACGAGACCGATCCCTTCACCTGGAAGTCGTCCTCGAGCCAGCTTTTGCGGCGACGCCAGCTGCTGCTCGGCTCGATCCTCTTCCATGTGGGCGTGCTGATCGTCTTCTTCGGTCATCTCGTCGGGCTCCTGACGCCGATCGGCATCTTCGATGCGCTGGGCATCGGCCATACCTTCAAGCAGCTCCTGGCGATGATCGTCGGTGGCGTCGCGGGCGCCTTCGCGCTGGCCGGCGGGGTGATCCTGCTCCATCGCCGCCTCTACGACCCGCGCATCCGGGCGACCTCGAGCTTCGCCGACATCGGCATCCTGGCCCTGCTCGACCTCCAGCTCGTGCTCGGTCTCCTGACGATCGTCGTGTCGGCCCAGCACCTCGACGGCGGGGAGATGGTCCGCTTCATGGGATGGACGCAGGCGATCTTCACCTTCCGCACCGACGCCTGGCTGCTGGTGGCGGAGGCCTCGTGGATCTTCAAGCTCCACATCTTCCTGGGCCTGACGATCTTCCTGCTCTTCCCCTTCACCCGGCTGGTGCACATGCTGTCCGTGCCGGTGCGCTACCTCTGGCGGCCCGGATACCAGATCGTGCGCTCGCGCAAGGCCGACCCGGCGTCGGCGGCGCGGCCGCATCCCGCGGAGTGAGCGGATGCGCTTCCCCCTGCAGCCGGACGTGTTGGTCAATGCCGAGCGGATCCCCGCGCGGCTGATCGCGGCGGAAGCCCAGAACCATGCCGCGCCGCCCGGCAAGCCCGGCCATGCCTGGCGGGCGGCGGCCCGCGCCCTCGCCCTGCGCGCGCTCCTGCTGCAGGAGGCGCGGCGCCTCGGCCTCGAGCCTGAGCCGCGGGACCTCGGCGCCGGCCGTCGGGAGGTGCCCGAAGAGGCGCTGATCCGCGCCGTCATCGAGCGGCGCATGCAGCCGGTCCCGCCCGACGAGGACGCCTGCCGCGCGTTCTACGCCCGGCACGAGGCGCATTTCCGCGCGCCAGCCGTCTACGAGGCCTCGCATATCCTGATCGCGGCGCCGGAGGAGGCCGCCGCCCGCACCCGGGCCGATGCCGCCGCCCGCGCCCTTCTCGGCGTCCTGGCGACGCACCCGCAGGACTTCGAGGACATGGCCCGCCGGCATTCGGACTGCCCGTCCGGGGCGAACGGTGGCCGCCTCGGCCAGCTCTGCGCCGGCGACACGGCCCCGGAATTCGAAGCGGCCCTCGGCGGTCTCGCCGTGGGAACGATTACCCCCGAGCCGATCGCGACGCGCTACGGCAGCCACATCGTTCGGCTCGATGCGCGCGAGCGAGGCGCGATCCTGCCCTTCGACCTGGCCCGCCCCCGCATCCGCGAGACGCTCGAGCGCCTCGCCTGGTCCCATGCCGCGAGATCCCTGGTCGCGGCCCTCCTCGAAGACGCGACCATCACCGGCGTCGATTTCGACCACGCGGCCTGAGCCCGCGGTGCGCTGATACCGTCTTCGTGTACCCGTGCCTGCCGCGCGCGGGATCGAGGACCGCGGCGAAACGCGGCTCGTCCGCCCCCGATCGAGCCGCCACCGAGCCTCAGATCCTGCCGAAATCGTCGGCGATCCGGACGATGTCGTCCTCCTCGAGATAGGCTCCGGTTTGAACCTCGATGATCTCGACCGGGATCTTGCCGGGATTGGCCAGGCGGTGGGTACAGCCGAGCGGCAGGTAGACCGATTCGTTTTCGCGCAGAATCAGGACCTCGTCGTCCCTTGTCACCTCGGCGGTGCCCCGGACCACCACCCAATGCTCGGCCCGGTGATGATGGCGTTGCAGCGACAGCTTCTTGCCGGGTTTCACCAGGATCCGCTTGACCCGGAACCGGTCGCCGAGGTCCGTGGTCTGATACCAACCCCAGGGGCGATGCACCCGCGCAGACGTGCATGCCTCCGCGATACCCTCGGCTTCGAGTTCGTTGACCAGCGCCTTGATCTCGTGGGAGCGCTCGATCGGCGCGATCAGGACGGCGTCGGCGGTGTCGATGACGGCGAGACCATCGACGCCCAGGGCGCAGAGCAGTCGGCCGTCCGACCGCAGGTAGCAATTCGAGACGTCACGGGCATGCACCCGGCCTTCGCGTGCGACGCCGTGGTCGTCGCGGGGGCTGCGCTGCCACACGCTCTTCCAATCCCCGATATCCGACCAGTCGAAGTCGGCGCTGACGACCGCCGCCCGCGAGGTATGCTCCATCACGGCATGGTCGAAGCTGATCTTCGGCGCCGCGGCGAAGCTGGCGCCGAGCACCAAGGCGCCGAGATCGATCGAAGCCTCCTCGATCGCGCGCCGGACGGCCGCGAGCGCCTCCGGCGCGTGCTGCTCGATCTCGCGCAGCCCTGTCGCGGCCCGAAAGCAGAACATGCCCGCGTTCCAGAGCCAGCCTTCGCGGACAAGCGCGGCGGCGCTGGCCGCATCGGGCTTCTCGACAAACCGGGCGACGGCATGGGCATTGGCGGCGACCTGTTCGCCGCGCGCAATATAGCCGAAGCCGGGCGAAGCCTGGGTAGGGGTCACGCCGAGCATGACGATGCGTCCGTCTTCGGCCAGCCGCGCCGCCTCGGCGACCGCGGCCTGAAATGCGTCGACGTCGCCGATCAGGTGGTCCGAGGGGAGCACGAGCACCGTCGCCGAGGGGTCGCGCCGCGCCGCGAGACAGGCGGCGAGCGTCACCGCGGCCAGCGTGTCCCGCCCCTGCGGCTCGAGCGCGATCTCCACTTCCGTCCCGGATGCGGCCGCCTGTTCGGCGATCATGAAGCGCGAGGCCGCGGCGCTGATCACGATCGGGGTCCCGAACTGCGTCCCGTCCAGCCGCGCCAGGGTGCGCTGGAACGGCGAGGTGGCGCCGAACAGCGGGACGTGCTGCTTGGCCATGTCCTTGCGCGAGACCGGCCAGAGGCGCGAGCCGGATCCGCCGCACAGGATCACGGGGATGATGCTGTTCTCGCTCGCCCGCTGCAGACCGAGCGCTTCGCGTATTGGCTTGTTGGCTGTCATGTTCGGTCCCAACGCTTCACTGCGGATGTCGAAAACTCTGCCCTCAGGAGATTCGGACTGCGTGCCAGCCGACGCCCGAGCTCCCGGCGCAATGCCGGCTCGATCCAGGTCGCGAAGCCGACGCTCACGGCGACGCAGAGCGCGATCGCGAGCAGCAGCGCCGGATAGGCGCCGATGCCGAAGGCGATCAGGAGCCCGAAGAGGAAGGCGCCGCCGATGTTGTGGAAGAGATAGAGCGGGTAGCTCGCGAGCCCCGCCGATCGCGCCAGATTCCGCAGGCCGGGCGAGCTCTGCCCGCTTCGGTGGAAAACCAGCGAAAGCCCCAGTCCGCCTACGACGACGAGCCAGATCAGCACCGGCGTCGCCGGCGAGCGGGCGTGCAACAGCACCGCCGCGTTGTTCTCGGCCGAAAGCCAGAGGCCGACGGCTCCCGCACCGAGGCTGGCGGCGAGCGCCACGGCGCCGGATGCCGACCAGCCGTCGCGGCTGAGCAGGTAGAGGTTCGCCCCGACCAGAAAGTAGGCGCCGGTTGTCAGCAGCAACAGGCGCGAGACATAGGCGTCGGCGGCGGCGAGCACAGGGCCGGCGAAGCCCAGCTCGGGCCGGGCCCGGGCAACTAGCACGGCGATGTAGAAGCCGAAGACCAGCATCGAGGCGGAGAAGACGATCGCCTGCAGCCGGGTGATCCAGCCCGACAGGATCAGGAGGCAGATCAGCCCGTAGAAGACGACCTCGACCGTGAGGGTCCAGTAGACGCCGTCGACCCAAGGGCCCTTCGGAAAGAGCACGATCGATCGGAGGTACATCGGCAGCACTGCCTCGATTGTGGCCGACGAATAGAGGAAGGTCACGACGAGGCTGATCGTGGCGAAGAACCAGAGGGCCGGCGCGATGCGCAGGATGCGGCTGCGCAGGAAGGCTGCCGAGGACCGGTTCTCGGCGGAGAGGCAGATCACCAGACCGGAGATGACGAAGAAGATCTCGACGCCGACCCAGCCCCACCAGCTGAGCGGCAGGAGCCCGGGATAGGCGACCGGCGATCCGATCGCGGCGCGGAGGCCGGTGGCGCCCGCGGGTTCGTGCCATGAAAAGAACGCGTAGTGGTAGACCACGACGCCGAGGGCGGCGAGGAAGCGGGCGATATCGAGGCCGATGATCGTCCGACCAGTGGGCGCGGTCCCGCCGCCGAAATCGGCGCTCCGTGCTTCGCCTGCAGCGGTTCGGACGCGGGCGGTCACGACGGCGCCACCGGTCAGAGCCGCAGGATGAATTCGGGGTCGCAACGGCCCCGAACGAGGTGAGCGGCGGCGATCAGATTGCCCTTGAGCCGACCGAGGCGGTCGACATGCGGCTCCGGCCGGAGGCTGAAGGCCGCGTTCGCGAGCAGATTGCGGGCCATCAGTCGGGCGGCCCAGCGACCGGTGCCCGTGCCCTTGCGTACCAGATAGACCGGATTGACGATCTGCGAGTAGCCCAGTCGCACCCCGCTGACCCGCCCCCGCTTGACGCCGAGGTGCACGCCCCGCAGGCCATGCAGCCGAACGATCGGCCGACCGCGCGCAACCAGGCGCGAGAAATCGGTGTCCTCCTGCCAGCCGTAGAGCGGCAGCCGCTCGTCGAAGCGATGGCCGGCGATGTCGGCGGCGCGGAACACCATGTTGCAGCCATAGGCACCGGCGGGCGCCACGCTTTCGTGCTGCTCCGGGTCGCCCGCCGCCGCGCCGGCCAGGATCTCCACGGCCTGCGAGAAGTCGAGGCCCGGCCCCTTGATGCCGTCGGCGATTACGAGTCCGGTCAGCACCGCCCAGTCGGCGTGTCGCGCGAGGCCGGCCTCGGCACGTTCCAGGTAGTCGGAGGCGGGGACGAAATCGTCGTCGAGGAAGACGATGGTCTCCGCGTCGCGGGCATGCTCGGAATCGAGCGCGCGGTTTCTCTGAGCCGTGCAGCCGCTCGCTCCGAAGACGAAGCGCAGCGGGTAGCCCGGGACCGCTCCCTCATCGACATGCGACGCGTCGGGCGCGGAGACGATCACCAGGTCGGGCCGCCGTGTCTGGCCCTGGAGATGCGTCAACGCCTGGCTCAGTACGGCCTTGCGATCGGCGGTGACGATGACAACGATCAGCCGCATGCGCGATTCCCGGCAGTTTCCCCGACCCTAGTGTCGGCCGGCCCGCCGGAAACACACGCATTGGGGCGAAAGGCATGCGGATGGCCATGCTCGACTAGGCCTTTCGGCGAGGCGACAGACCGAAAGATTGAGCCTGGCACGCGTGGCACGGGTGGCAACTGGTCAGAGCGTAGTGATTGGCTTGGCTGAATGAGCGTCGCACCCATCGCAGTTCTAGTCGGGGCCGTGCTCCTCGCAATTGGAGTGCTGGCGCGCGCGCCGACCGCCGTCGCCTTCTTCGCATCGCTGGCCTTCGGATCGACAGCGATCGTCAGTGGCGGGCTCAACCTGCTGCTCTATGTCCCACTGGCGGCACTGCTGATGGTCTCGGCAGTCTTCCATCGCACGTTCTGGCGCGATCTCGAAAGGGTGTTCCGCCTGCACTGGACCCCGTTCGTCGTGCTCAGCCTGCTGGTCTATGGGGTGGCAAGCGCCTTCATCCTGCCGCGGCTGTTCGCGGGGGAAACCACGGTGTTCGTGCCCGGTCGCGACGCCATCATCGAAACCGCGCTCCGGCCGGTGGCGGGCAATATCAACCAGGCGGCCTATTTCGCTTTCGGTATCTTCGCGTTCTTCGCCGTCGCGAGCCAGCTTGCGCGCACCGGGCGCTTCGAGATCCTGCGGATCGGATTTTTCGCCTTCGCCGTGGCAAACGCCAGTCTGGGCATGATCGACCTTGTCGGCAAGCTGAGCGGCGCCGGCGATCTGCTGGCGCCGATACGAACCGCGTCGTACTCGATGCTGATCGAGGTGCAGGTCGAGGGCTTCTGGCGCATCGCGGGCGGTTATTCGGAGGCGTCGACCTTCGGAGGTGCCACGATCATCGCGCTCGCCTTTAGCTTCAGCTACTGGCGAGCCACCAACTGGCGCCCGGCGCTGGCGGTCTCGATTGTGCTGCTCGCGTTGCTGTTGCTCGCCACATCCTCGACCGGCTACGCGAGTTTGGCGATCCTCGTCGTGTTGCTGTCGCTTTCCTATCTCTGGCGGCTGTGTGCGGGCGGGCTGAACGACCGTGACCTCGTGACGGTGCTGGCCGGTGCCATCGCGCTTACCCTCGTGCTGGCAGTTCTGATCTATACCAAGGACGCACTCAGGCCGGTTCAGCAACTGGTCGAGGAGACCCTCATCAACAAGTCGAATTCGGCGTCGGCCGACGAGCGGTTCTACTGGAACGCGAAGAGTTGGAAGGCCTTTCTCGATACTTTTGGTCTCGGAGTCGGTCTCGGGAGCTCGCGGGCCTCGAGTTCCGTGATTGCTGTGCTCTCGCAACTGGGGGCGTGCGGCGCCTTCCTGATCCTTCTGCTGCTCGCGGATATGGCGCGGCCGATCCCGCGGCCTGGCTCGGATCCGGAGGAGCGGGAATTGGCGGCGCTCTGCCACAGCCTGCGGACCACCGGCTTCGCGACGATGATCCCCTCGGCGATCGCCGGCGGCGCCGCGGATCCCGGGATCGTGTTCTTCGTCGCGCTCGCCGGCCTGATGGTCAGCCGGGCGCGTCTGCAGCAGATGCGTGCGAGCGAGCGCGCAGCGCTGCGGCATCCCCGTTGGCACCGTGCTACGCGGCCCGACGTGACACGGACCGGGGGCGCGTTCGTCGCCGGAATGCAAGCCCTGAGGTGACCCACAGGCGCTGGCGCCGGTCGCGCTACTTTCCTGTTGCGGACGAAGTGCCGAGCGAGGCGCCGGCGGCCCGGGCCGGCCCTCGACGCGAGCGGATCGCCGCCTCGTAGACCGCCAGGTAGTCACCGGCCATTCGGTCGACCCGGTAGTAGGCGAGACCCTGTTGCGCGCGGCGGCGCCCGTCCGCCAGAGCCACTGGGTCGGTCATCAGCCGCCGCAACGCCCCGCCCAGGAGATCCGGGCGCCCGGGCGGCACGGTAGTGCCGAAGCGGTCCCGGTCGAGCTGCTCGGCGATGCCGCCCACGCGCGTGCCGATCACGGCGCAGCCCGCCTCCCGCGCCTCGAGGATGCCGAGGCCGAAGGGCTCTGCCGCCGATGCAAGGACGAAGATGTCGCTCTGGTCGAGCACCTGCCGCGGCGTCTCGACATGGCCGATGAAGGCGATGCGGTCGGAACAGCTGGAGCGCGCCGCCTGCCGCTCCAGGGCCTGCCGCTCGGGACCGTCGCCGCCGACTATCAGTTGCCACCCCGGCGCCGAGGCGGCTGCTTGGCCGAAGGCCTCGATGACATCATGCACGCCCTTGCGCCGCTCGAGCCCGGACAGGGTGGTGATTGACGGGCGCGGCAGGCGAATTGGCGGAGGCCCGGCTTCCTGCGCGGCGCGCGCCGAGCCCAGCGTGCCATTGACCACGACGTCGAGTCGTTCCGGCGGGAAGCCGCGCGCGAGCAGCAATTGCCGCTCGGACCGCGAAACGGCGACGACCCGGTCACCGAGCCGCATCAGCCATGCGTGGCGATCGAAGGAGTTGTGCACGGTCGTGACCAGCGGAATTCCCAGTGCCGTCGCCGCGAGACGCCCGAGCACGGCGCCCGACATCATGTGCGCGTGCAACACGTCCGGCCGGTCGCGGCGGCAGAGCGAAACCAGCGCAACCGCCGCCCGCGCGGCGCGCACGGGGCTCCTGAGGCTTTGCTCGAGCCGGGCGAGCCGCACGCCGCTGCGTTCGAGCAGCGGCGCAAAGCGGCCACCGGCGCTCGCGAAGACGACCCGGTGACCGCGCCTGGCTTGCTCGCAGGCGAGGTCGACCGCGAGGTGGACGTTGCCGCCGCGCTCACAATGGTTGACGAGGTGGAGCACCGACAGGGTCATTCGCCGAGGCGCCGGTAGGCCCGCACGTGATCGACGTACATGTACGACGGGTTCTTGGTATGATCGATCGGAAAACCCGAGCCGAGCGCCAGATCGAGCAGAATGAACAAGGGACCCATGTGCTCGACCGGGGTCGGAGCGCGCGCCATCGCATGGCCGTCGAGGTAGAAGACAATCTCGTCGGGCTCCACGGAGACGCCGTAGTCGTGATATTCGTCGACGAGCGTGCCCCACGGGATCTGGTGCATAAAGGCGTAGGTCTGTTCCTCGACCGCGTCGTTCTTCGGCCAGACCTTCACGACGGAGTGATAGGTGTCGGGCGCATGCCCGTAGTATTCCACGACGTCGATTTCGAGCGAGCTGTCCGGAGAGCGGTTGTAGATCAGCCAGAACGCCGGCCAGACGCCAGGACCGGGCGGCATCTTCGCCCGCATCTCGAAATAGCCGTATTCCATCTGAAATCCCTGGCCGGAGGGATCGGTCGACGAAAGCAGTCCGGAGCGCCATTGGCCGTCATCGTCCTTGCGCGCCTCGATACGAAGGATCCCGTCCTCGACCGTGAACGGAAAGCCCGGTGTCGGGTCGACAAACAGGGCGTCGCCGAAGTCGCCGTTCCAGGGCGTATGGGCGATCCACCGCGTGCCCGGACCCCGCCCGGAAACGTCCAGGCTGTCGAAATTCTCGTCGAAAACCAGTTCGTAGCCGGAAAGGTCGAGATCCGGATGGCGCTCGGCCCGGCTGATGCCGCCGACGACCAGGAACGTCGCCGCCGCCGCAACCGTCGCCCCCGCGACGCAGAGCTGCGTGTTCTTGCCGCGGCGCTGCCCGCCGGCCCAAAGGTTCTTCATCGAGGATAGGGTCGGTCGCTGCATCGTTCCCCAGCCGAATGGTCGGCCCGTCCGCGAAGATAAGTGGCGGAGAAGGCCGACGGGCTTTTCGAAAGGGGGATGCGCCTACCGAATTAGGCTAGGCGGAGCGCGATGGGAGGGGATGCGCCGGTCCGCGTTCACCCTACCCATGGGGCCGTCGGAAAAGATCACGCCGGGACCATCACATGCGAACCCACATCGACCGGGTGGCGGTGATCAGCGACGACCTCGAGGGGGACGGCGGGGCGTCCGCCATCGCGGTTGCCTCGGTTCGGCAGATGCAGCGGCTCGGCATCCCGGTGGCGATGCTGGCCGGCGGCGGCGCTCCGCCTCTCGTGCCGCGCCAGTCAGACGAGGTGGTGGCGCTGGGCGGGCAGCATCTGCTCGCCGGGGGCCGTGCCCGGGCGGCGGTGCGGGGCCTGCACGACGGGGGAGTCCGCTCCCGGCTGGCCGACTGGATCACCGCGAACGACACGCCCGGGACAATCTACCACCTCCACAACTGGCACAAGGTGCTCTCGCCGGCCTGCTTCGCGCCGCTGCGGCAGGTCGCCGACCGACTCGTGGTCTCGGCGCACGACTTCTTCCTGAGCTGCCCCAACGGAGGGTTCTTCGACTTTCGCCGGCGTGCGGTCTGCGAGTTCAACCCGCTGTCGGCGGGCTGCCTGCTCTCGAATTGCGACAAGCGCCACTTCGGACACAAGGCCTGGCGCGTCACCCGTCATCTGGCGCGCGAGGCGCTGTTCGACTTCCGCCGGCAGCCCGCCACCGTCCTCGCGGTGCACGAGGGCATGGCGCCGCTCCTGGGCCGCCGGGGCATCGCGGCCGGAGCGATCCGGGTGCTGCGCAACCCGGTGACCGCCTGGCAAGGCCAGCGGATCGAGGCCGAGCGGAACCGCGCGTTGCTCTATGTCGGGCGGCTGGAACTCGACAAGGGCATCGACACGCTCGCGCTCGCTGCGCGGCGGCTCGGGGTGCGGCTGCGGATCGTCGGCGATGGCCCGCTGGCAGGCGTGCTGCCGGAGCTCTGCCCCGGTGTCGAGATGCTCGGGCGCCAGCCGTCGGAGGCCATCGGCGCTATCGCCGGCTCGGCGCGGCTGGTCGTGCTGCCGACCCGGGTGCGGGAGACCTTCGGTCTCGTGGCGCTCGAGGCGGCGATGAGCGGGCTGCCGGTCGTGTCATCGACCTCGGCCCTGATCAGCGACGAGTTGGTGGCGCTCGGCATGGGCCGGTCCTGCGGTCCCGACGATCCGGACGCGCTCGCCGGGTGTCTCGCCGACCTTCTCGACGACGACGCTGCCGTGGCGGCGATGAGTCGGCGCGGCTTCGCGGCAGCGCGGAGGCTCGCGCCAACGGAAGAGCAATGGGGGGAGCGGCTGGCGGGGATCTACGCCCAGATCCTGGCTCGCTCGGCGGATTCCGCGGCCCGACGGCCGGCTACCGACAAGCCGGTGCAGGCGGCGCGCATGGCGGACGTGTGAGCCGTCTTTCCACCCTCGCCTGGGCCCTGCAGGGACGGCTGCCGGACGCGCCTGGTCATCGCTGAGTCTCTGCCGCCGTCAGCGAGCGGAACCTTCCGTTGCCCCCGAGGGTTGTTCGATCAGCGCAGGTGCAGCCGGGCCGGCACCGGGCTACGTCGCCGCGGCACAAAAGGGAAGCCGGAGCTCCGGCGCTCGGGCCGGATGCAGATCCTTTGGTTGTGCGCAGAGAAATCCGTTGGTCAGCCGATTTCGATGAAGTAGCCCATCGTGATGTAGTAGCTGTTGGGGATGTCGTTCCAGAGATCGGTGCCGGCCAGCATGTGCAGGTAGTCCTCCTCGGTCCCCTGGTATTGGCTCGGCTCACCCGGCAGCCAGTTGGTATAGGCTCCCTCCGGCGCGCTGCCATCGGCAAGGCCGTTCCAGAAGACGTCTCCGGTCTCGGGCCCCTCGGTCCAGCGCCAGTCGCCTTCACCCGCGGCATCGCTGCCGCCGAGCCATCCGCCGTAGCCCCAGGCGTTGGCGGCGGCCATCGCTTCGGCAAGCAGGGCGTTCTCCTGCGCGGAGGTAATCGTCGCCAAGTAGCCGCCTTCGGCGGCCGCGGCGGCCTCCGCCTCGGCATGGGTGACCGAGGCGTTGACGAACTTGTAGAAATGCCCGTTGTAGGCCTGATATCCGGGCGGTGGCGTCGGTTCCTCGGTCTCGGTCTCGGTCTCGTCGGTAACGGTCACCGCGAGGCTCTGGCTGTCGAAGCCGCCGCGCCCGTCATCGGCCCGCACAACGACGTTGTAGACGTTGTCGCCGTCGGCGTCGCCCGGCAGCTCGAAGTCGGGCGACGCGACGAAGGACAGCGCGCCGCTGGTCGCGTCGATGGTGAACCGCGCCGCATCGGCGCCGCCGGCGATCGCATAGGCCAGCGCGTCGCCATCCGTATCGCTGGCAGTGACGGTGGTGACGGCGCGGGTATTCTCGGCGACGGTAGTCGCCGCGGCGTCCCCGCCACCGTTCGACACGATCGTCGGCGGCAGGTTGGCCGGTGGCGGTGGGGCGACCCAGCCGTCGACCTCCACGAGATAGCCCATGGTGGACCAATGGCCCGAGGCATCGTTCCACTTGTCGCTATTGGCCATCATGTGGAGGTGGTCTTCCTCGATACCATTCCAGATCCCGTTGGGCTCGCCGGAGTTCCAGTTCGCGTAGCGGCCGCCCGGGGCGCTGCCGCCGCCATCCCCGTTCCAGAATACGGTGCCCGCCTCCTGGCCCTCGACCCAGCGCCAGACCTCGTCTTCCGAGGCGTCGCTGCCACCGAGCCATGCGCCGAGGTCCTCCCCGGCGATCAGTCCCGCCAGGAAGGCGTTTTCGGCGGCGGAGGTGATGGTGGCGAGGTGGCCGCCGAGCGCGGCCGCCCCGGCCTGCGCCTCGGCGAATGTGTAGAGTCCCTTGACGTAGCGGTAGAGATGGCCATCGAAGGCGGCGAAGCCAGGCGGTATTGTCGGGTCCGGCGGATCCGGCGCCTCGTCGAGGTCGGTTACAGTGACCGTCAGCGCCTGGGTGGCGATGCCGCCACGGGCGTCGTCGACGCGGAGCTCGACGGAATAGATGTTGTTCCCGTCAGCGTCGCCGGGCGATTCGAAGTCCGGCGGCGACGCGAAGGCGAGCGCCCCCGTCTGCGGATTGATCGCGAATCGGGCTGCGTCGGCGCCTGCGACGCTGAAGACGAAAGTGTCGCCATCGGCATCGCTGGCGGTGACCGTGGTCACGGCCTGGCTGTTCTCGACGAGGCTGAGCGCCGCGGTCGCGGCGCCGCCGTTCGAGGTGATGACGGGCGGATGGTTCGTTGGTGGTTCGTAGCCCTCGCCGTCGATCTCGACGAAGTAGCCCATGGTCATCCAGTAGTCCGCGGCATCGTTCCACTGGTCACTGTTGGCCATCATGTGAAGGACGTCTTCCTCCAGGCTGTGGTAGACGCCCGTAGGCTCGCCTTCGGCCCAGTTGCTGTATTGGCCGTCGGGCGTGCCGCTGTCCTGATTCCAGAATGTGGTTCCTGCCGCCGGGCCCTCGGTCCAGGTCCAGACCCCCTCCGTGCCCGCGTCGCTGCCGCCCAGCCAGGCACCGAGGTCCTGACCCGCGATCAGGTCGGCGAGGAAAGCGTTCTCGGAGGCGGAGGTGATGGTGGCCAGATAGCCGCCGGCCGCGGCGGCTGCGCTCCGCGCCTCGCCGTGGGTGGCGAGCGTCTTGACGTATCTGTAGTAATGGCCGCCGAACTCGACGAAGCCCTCTGGAATTGCCATGGTCGGGCCTCCTCTTGCTTCGGCCCCTACCGGAGATCCGAGCGGGCCCTTCCGGTCATCCCAGACCGGGACAAGTCGCGGACGCAATTCGTCCTAAGAGGCGTCGTCACTATCAAAAGGGGTTAGCTAGACCCGCGCCACGAACTCCTGGAAGGTCGAGCCGGTGTCGTCGCCCCATTCCCAGTTTGTTGCCAGGCCGACGGCCCGGATCCGCAGCGGCGCATCATCGGGGTAGAGATCGGAGAGCGCCCGCTCCATGACGGCCTCGCCATCGAGAAAGACCGCGAACCGGTTGCCGTCGCAGCAGATGCGCAGCCTGAACGGGCGGCCCCAGGTGATGCTGTCCCCGACCATGGTCCAGATCGCGTCGTAGAGTTCCTCGAAACCGTGTCGCTTGGTGAAGAGTGCAACCGAAGCCCCGTGGTATTCGTCGGAAAGGTAGATCGAGAAGCTCAGGTAGTTGTCGTCGTCCTGCCAGAACAGCAGGCCCGACCGGCAGTGATGTTTCTCGCCCCGGCCGCTGCCGGGCGGCAGGATCACGGTCTCCAGATCCGCGAAGCCTTCGCTGGCCCAGGGCACCGCGTGGAACGTGCGGCCGGGATGCGGTGCTTCCACGCTGGCCTCGACCCGGGCTCCGTTCCCCGTGGTCCACAGCCCGCCGCAACCGGCCAGACGCTGCCAGGGACCGGGACCGCTCGCGGGGATTCGCCCGTCGACCGGACCGTCCGGCCCGGAGAAGCGATCGGAAACGACGACCTGCGAGCCGAACCGGCGCCAGGGGCCGGGAAACCGCAGTTGCTCGGGCACCTGGACAGCCCGCGGGTGGCACTCGAAATCGCGCAGAACGGCCGCGTCCTTGCCCGAAAGCCAGAATCCGGCCCGAGTCGAGCCTTCGTCCCCGGGGTCTGCGATCCATCGGCCGAAGAGACGTTCGCCGTCGAGATAGCAGCCCAGTTGCCCGGCGGCGTCCGTCACCTGGATCGAGCAAGCCGTCCCGCTCGGCAGCGCTCGGCCGGTCTCCTGCTCCATCAGATCCGGCACCCCATCCCGGAAGCGTATCAGCCTGACGGCATCGCTGCCGAGTTCGAGCAGCCAGTAGTTCCGGGCGTCGATGACGCGCCAGACGAGCCCGGCGGCGCCCGCCGCGCCGGTGAGCTCGATCATCGCATGGACCAGGCCGGTCTCCTGCGACCGGCGAAGGACCGCGAGTGCCTCGGAGCCGCCGCAAGCAGCGCCGCGCCCGGTGAGCCGCACTTCGCCGCGCAGCATCTCCCAGTCGGGCCCCGGATCTTCGGAGCCGCTGCTGCGGGTCAGCGCATCGCCGAGCTGGCCCGGCCCGGCCAGGGCGAGCTCCGGCAGCCGCTCTATCCGGATGCCATGTACCCGCGTGTCGACCCGGAACCCGATTTGGCCGAGGATCGACTGGTGGATTCCGGCGAATACCTCCTCCTGCCGATGCCAGGGATCGACCGCGATCGGGCGCATCATCGGCATCGCCGGAAGCGCCGTCGCCTCCGGGCCGGCGGCGGCATAGCAGAGCGCCCCCTGCGCGCGCAGGACGACGATGTAGTAGATTTGCACATTCTTCAGGCCACGCAGCGCGGGCAGGCAGCGCCCGCCCTGGCGAGCCCAGAGCTCGCCGTTGTCGCCGAGCGCCGCGTGGACCACGAAGCCGCAGCCGTCCGCGGTGGGATCGGCAGGTGTTGCGCTGCCGAACCAGCCAACGGCGAGATTCTCGTCGAGGTCGGGCAGGGTGAAGAACCGCGGTGTCAGCCGCAGCCACCCGCGGAACCGGCGGACGAGGCCCCGCTTGCGCGGGCCGCGGAGCAGTGCCAGCAGGCGCTGCGGTATCGGGTCGATTCCGGGACCGCGGACCCAGCGCCAGATGCGGCGCGCGATCCCCTCATCGATCGAGGAGACCTCCGAGGTGTTGTGACCGTTCGTCAGCGCAACCGCCAGGGCAAGCCCGGCCTCGCGGGGAAACGGCCCGTAGGCGATGCCCTGGCGCGCCCATCCGGGTGTGATCAGCGGCTGGAAGCGCAGCGCCCCATGGTCGATCGCCATTCGGCGCTCGCGGTCGACGCCGAGGCGACGGACGCCGTCGGGCGAACGCGAGCCGATCACCGTACCCGCGCGACGATCGTCTTCGAACGTCTCGGCGAGCAGTTGGTCGGTGCTGGTCGCAGGGCTGAATCCTTGATACTGCAGATCACGCATGCGCTCTTCTAGGCCAGGGCATGCCCGCCCCGAGCATCGGCAATTGTGGGTATCGACGCCTATCAGGAAGGTGGACTGAAGCGCGGCCTCGATCTGGCCTACCGTCGCACTGCGACAGCGACCGACGGGGCCAGATGGCGATCAGGCAAGCGACTTGCAGGCTCCTCGACCGGGCGCTTCTCCGGCGGCTGGCGCCGTTCGCGCGCGAGGACTGGACGGCCTCCGCGGTGATCATCGCTCCGCATCCCGACGACGAGACGCTCGGCTGTGGCGGCGTGGCCTGCAAGAAGATCGCCAGCGGCGCCGAGGTGCGCTTCGTCTTCGTCACCGACGGTGCCACCTCCCACGCCGCCCAGGTCGGGCCGGCAGCGCTCCGGCGGATGCGGGCGCAGGAGGCGATCGATGCCACCGGGCGGCTTGGCGCCGGTCCCGACAGGGTCGCATTCCTGGAGTTTCCCGACGGCCGGGCGTCCTACCACGTGCCGGAAATCGCGCGCCGGGTGGCCGCGCTGCTTCACGAATGGCGGCCGCAGAGCGTCTACGTCGTGCATGGGGGCGACCCCACGCCGGACCATCGGGCCGTTCATCTAGGGGTGTCCGAGGCGATTCGCATATACGGCGGGCGGCTGACGGTGTTCGAGTACCCGGTCTGGTACTGGTATCATTGGCCATGGATAGGCTTCCGCGGCGACCTGCCCGGCATGTGGCGCACCACTGCGCGGCAGACGGCGCGCACTGCGGCCGGCCTCATGTCGCTCGGCCAGTTGAACGCGATGGCGGATGTAGCCGACGTCTCCGAGGTGAAGCGGCAGGCGCTGGCGGCGCATCGGTCCCAGACCGAGCGTCCGGCCGGGGCGCGCGACTGGCCGGTCCTGCGGGATCTCGGTCGCGGCGGTTTCCTCGCCCGACTGGTGTCCGACTACGAGCCATTCCTGCGATACGAAGCCAATGTCTGACCGACGGACGCAGGCAGATTGAGGAGACGATGATGCTCGGGTTCCAGAAGCTTACGGCGCTGCTGTCCGACGTGCGGCGAATTTCCGGTGGCGAAGGGACGGGCCTGAAGATCATTCCCCTGGAGGGCGACCGCGAAATCGCCCTCGGCTCCTACGAGCCGCCGGTGCAGCGGGCGCTGCTCGACAACCTCGCGCCCGGCGACGTGTTCTACGACATCGGCGCCAATATCGGCTTCTTCTCGCTGCTCGCCGCGCGGCGCGTCGGACCCGAGGGCCAAGTCTATGCCTTCGAGCCGGTGCCCCGCAACGCTGCGGCGATCGGCCGAGGCGCCCAGCTGAACGGCTTCTCGGGTCTCGAGGTGTTCGCCAAGGCGGCGGGCGCGACAAGCGGAACGGCCGAGCTCAACCTCGCACACCACATCGGCGGGGCGGTGCTGGCCAGCGTCGGGGCCCCGCCGGATCGGCGCGGTTCCCTCTCGGTGGAGGTGGTTGCGATCGACGACATCATCCGCCAGCGTGACCTCAGGCCGCCCTCGCTGGTGAAACTAGACGTCGAGGGGGCGGAGATGGAGGTGCTCGAAGGCATGGCGGCAACTCTGCACGCACATAGGCCGATCCTCATTGTCGAACTCGACGACGAGACGAATGCAGGCCTCGAGGCCAAGACGGCCAGCCTCGTGTCCCTGCTCGCCGAGGCGGGATACCAGTTCGAACGGCTCGCGCAATGCTACCCGGACGCCGACTGGCAGGTTACGCATTTCGTCGCCAGGCCGACTTGACCGCGGGAGAGGAACCGGTTCCGGCAGAACCGGGTCTGCTTCCTCCTCCGGGATCATGGGCTGGCGAGATTCCCCCGACCGTTGGCGATCCGGGCAGGCTCGATGTCGCTCTGGCACGGCCCGGGATGAGCGCTTCGGTCAGCCCCGGAGATGGCGCAAGGCACCTACGGCCAGACGGAGCTCGGCGCGCAGCAGCAACAGGGCAGAAGCGGCGAAGGTCACGGCCCCCAGCGCAATCTCGGCGGTGAGCAGCAGCGGCACGGGGGCACCGGCGGGGGCAACTTGCCGGAAGAGCTCGATCGCCGCGACCATGAGCAGGCAGGAAAACGTCAGCCGGGGGAATGATGCCATCGCCGCGACGGCGTCGATCCCGGCCAGCCGCCTGGCCAGAACGAAGAATATCGGCAGCAGCGCCAGATTGCAGAGCACCACCCCCGCGACCGCCGCGTTCACGCCCAGCTGCGTCGCCGGAGGCACGACAAGGAGCACGAAGCCTGTGTAGAGCACATTCATCTTCAGGAGCAGCCGAGAATGCCCGAGGGCGAGCAGCGACAGTCCGGACAGACTGTCGAGGATCCGGAACAGGCCGAGGAACATGAGCAGCTGAACCGGCCGGACGGCGACCTCCCATTGCGCACCGAAGACCAGAGGCACGGCCTTGGGCGCAACGGCCGCGAAGCCGAAGAAGATCGGAAAACCGATCAGTGCCGAGATCAGGGTCGCCATACGGAAGAAGTCGTTGATCCGGCCCGGTTCGCCCTGCAGCCGGGAAACCGCCGGCATGGTGACGGAGATGACCGGCCCGAGAAAGCACTGGGTCAGAAATTCGAGCGGCCGCCGGGCAAAGGCGAAGATGCCGACCGCTTGCGTGCCGATGAACAAGCCCAGAATCACCTTCGGCAGTTCGTCGTTGATCAGGTTCCACAGCGACTGGACCACCAGGGGCAGGGCGAAGCCGGAAAGGTCGCGGCAGCGGGCAAGCGAGAACCTCAATTGCGGTCGCCAGTTGCCGAAGCCGATCAGGATCGCGGATTCCACCGAGACCCTGGCGATCTGCATGAAGACCAGGCTCCAGACGCCGAACCCCGCGAGCGCCAGCCCGATGCCAAGCATACCACCGGTGGCGGTGCCGATCGTGGTCCGGAGCGCGAACAGGCGAAACTCCAGATGCCTGCGCAGCACCGCCGACGGCACCGATCCGATCGACTGAAGGAAGACGATCGCGCCGGTCCAGCGAACGAGCTCGGCCAGCCGTGGCTCGCCGAGCGCCCAGGACATCGGTGCGGCCATCAGCCAGATCAGCAGTGACGCGGTCAATCCGACCGAAACCAGGAGCCAGAAGGCGGAATCGAGGTGGATCGGCTCGAGTTCGGACCGCTGCACCAGCGCCTCGGGGATTCCGTTGATGACCAGGACACCGAGAATGACCGGAGCGACCATGGCGAGCGCCGCGAGGCCGAACGCTTCGGCATCGAGCTGCCGGGCGAGGACCACGACGATTGCGAAGGAGAAGAGATGGCGCCCCCACGACTCGGCAGCACTCCAGGCGGCGCCACGGACGATCCTGGCGCCGGTGGCCGCAGTCATGGCTGCGGATGCTCGCCTATCGCGATCCGAGGCGCCGCAAGTCGGCAGCTGGCCTTTCCGCAGCGCTTGAGGTCCACCCGGCCCAGGTTCAGTGGCCGCCAAAGGCAGTGACGCAGGTAGTCGGTCAGGAAACGGACGAAATGTCGCGTCGGCATCGGGGTGACCGCCCATGCGCGCCAGAGGACCAGCGATCGCAGCGCGATCGCTGGGCGCGATCCTGTGCGACGTCCCATGGTGTCGATGGCGGCATAGGTGACGATGCCTCTGAAACGGGTGCCGAACATGTCGAGCAGACGGGCAATTTGCCGGTCGTAGGTCTCGTCCTTGCCGAAGCCCTGCCGGTGCTTGGTCGACCCGACGGGCCGTGTGTGGGCGACCACCACGTCGTCGACGATCGCATAGCGCAATCCGGGGCTGTCGGTGAGGCGGCACCAGAGCAGGTCGATGCCGGTTTCGAACGACAGGTCGAAAAGCGGCAGGGCGCGAGCCAGATGTGCGGCGCGGAACACGGGGCACATCATCTCGACCATATTCGTGTAGCGGAGCCGGTAGTGCGGGTTGCTGAGGCAGGCGGCGTAGGAAAAATGGCTCGTCCAGGACAGCGAGGGCTGGAACAGGTCGAGCCCGTAGCGGTCGCCGAAGCCGAAGAGCCGCTCCAGATCCTGTTGTGACGCGCGCAGATCGTCGTCGAGGAGGGCGATGAAGTCATAATTGGCGAGGAGTTCGGGATGCTCGCGAAACAGCCGCGCGAAGCCGCTCACCTTGCGGCCCGAGATGGCGATCTCGGCGTGGCCCTCCCGCTCGTCGAGCGAGGGACCGGCCTCGAATCGGGCGACGAGGAGGTCAAAGCCGGGGCGCGAGGGGCCTTCGACCCAGCCCGGATGCAGCGACGCGCGGCCGGCCCGCACCACGATCAGGTTGCGGGAGCCGCCGAGCCTTGGAAACGCCGGTCCAAGGGTGGAGGACGCCCCGTCAGGCATCCTGCCGGCCTCGCCGGGCGGAGCGCCCGCCGAAGCGACCGAGGATCGCAAGGCCGGCGGCGCGCAGCCTGACCCTCAGGGACGGCGAGACCGACCCGACGGCCTCGAGCGCCACCCGCCCGAGCCGGACCGGATGCATCAACCAGATCGTCAGGGCCGCCGCTGTCGCCAGGAACGGTGCGGCGACGCGGTGTCGGTAGGCGATGGCGTAGAGATGGCGGATCCGGCTGCTGAATTCCCGCGCGTTGGCCTTGCCGCCGGCCGCCGCCTGCCAGGCCAGTCGGTCGGCGCTGGTGAGGTTTACCGATCGTGTCGGGTGCTCGCGGCTGTAGAGCACGGCCTCGGATACGTGCACGAAGGGTCCGAGCAGGGCCAGTTCGGAAAGCAGGGCGCAGTCGGAACCGTAGTAGGGTAGGTGCAGCGAAGTCGCGAGCAACGCCGAACGGCGGTGCAGCCCGAAGATCGCCGCGTCGAGGCCCTGTCGGCGGGTCACCATGTCGAAGCGCCGGTAGGCGGCCACGTTCTCGACCGCCGGCAGCGGATCCTCGATGTAGCCTGTCAGGGCGCCGCTCTCGTCGATGCCCAGCAGCCGACCATAGGCGGTAACCGCCACCGGCCGGGCGGCAAGCGCCGCGATGCAGCGGTCCAGGTAGTCCGGGCCGATCAGATCGTCATGGGCGCACCACTTGAACAGCACACCCGAGGCGAGTTCGACGCCCCGGTTGAAGTTGGCCCCGGCGCCGATGTCGGCCTTGTTGCGAAAGTAGCGGATCCGCCGGTCGCTGCGCTCCAGACGCTCGCAAATCTGCTGCGTCGCGTCAGTCGAGGCATTGTCGACGATCAACAATTCGTAGTCGGTGAAGCTCTGCGCCAGCAAGGATCCGACCGCCGCCTCGATGAAGCGCTCGCCATTGCGGACGGGCATCGCCAGGGAAACGGCAGGGGTCATTGCGCAGCGCGGCCCCCTCAGAGCGCCACGACTTCCGCGCTGATGCCAAGCCCGGTCAGACGCTGCGATACCTCCTCCTGGTAGAGCGGATTCATCACGATCACCAGGCCGGGATCGAATTCCGGAAGCGCCTCGGGGGCGATCACCGCATGGCCGCTGCCCGGCAGGAATTTTCCCTGTTTGTAGGGGTTGATGTCGACGACCGCTGCGATTTCCGCGCCGAGGCCGAGCGTCGTCACCAGCGAGACCGCCTTCGAACTGCCGCCCCAGAGCACGACACGCCGGTCACTTCTGTTCGCGGCTTCGATGCGGTCCCTCCAGTCGCGCTGGCTTTGCCGGACCCTGGCCGGAAAGTCTTGCACCAGACGCCGCATTTCGGCGACCACGTCGGGGTCGGGGGGAATCGTGCGGGTCGGCTGCGCTGCGGGACGAGCGTATTGAACGATGTACTGTCCGCCGTAGGCCAGCTTCACCTCGTCGACGACGAAGCCTTCGCGCCGGAACAGGTCGGCATGGGTGCCGGCGCTGAAATAGGAACAATGTTCGTAGTAGACGTCCCAGAATGCCCCCTCCTGCAAGACGCGCGCAAAGTCCGGGGTCTCGAAGACGACCTGGACGTCGCGACGGGGGCCGATCATCTGGCGAATCGCGGCCAGAAAGCTGCGCACGGCGGGGATATGCTCGAGGGTGTGCCTGCAGATAACGATGTCGGAGGGCAGATCGAAATGCGCCGGACCGAACAGCTCGGGGACGAAGCGCACCGTGACCGCGCCGGACGTCCGGCCCGGGTCCGCCCGGTAGCCGGGGTCGATGCCGATCCCGCAGGCACCGGCCAGTTCGCACAGCTGAACGAGAAACTCGCCCTTGCCGCAGCCGATCTCGACGATCTGCTTGCCGGTCGCCTCGCAGGTCTCGGAAATCTCGCGCACGAGGTCGCGCGCGAAGGTATTGAAGGTGTCCGAGAAATGCTGCGACTCCTCGAAGTTGGTCGAATAGGCCATCGACGGTGCGTCGAAGATCACATTGAAGGCGAAGCCACAATCGTCGCAGAATGCCAGTTCCAGATCCCGCCGCGGAAAGGCCCGCGCCGCCTCCGGCGATTCGAGCAGGATGCAGCTGTGCAGCGGAATCGACTGCACCCGGTAGAAAGGCTCGATCTCGCTGCTTCCGCATGCGGGGCAACCGCTCGTGCGCGGCCGCCGCACCGGGCTCGGGGCCGGCTCCCTCGCAGCGAAATCGTCCATCACACGATGTCCAGGCTGGGTGTCGGCACGATGAATTGTCCGCCCCCTTCGCGATACGGGCGTTGCTCGGCGATGATCTCCTGGCGGAAGTTCCAGGGCAGGATCATCACATAGTCCGGCCGGTCGTCGATCAGGCGGGCCGGGTCGCAGACCTTGAGCCCGACGCCGGGCATGTATTTGCCGTGCTTGTGGATGTTCTTGTCGACGACATAGTCGATGGTATGGTCGTTCAGGCCAAGATAGTTCAGCATGATTGTGCCCTTGGCGGCAGCGCCATAGGCGGCGATGCGTTTGCCCTCCGCCTTGAGCCCCTCGATCAGCGCCCGCGCCCGGTTGCGGAATCCGGCGACGCGCTGTGCGAAGTCCTCGTAGAACCGGTAGCTGTCCATGCCGAGCGCCTTCTCCTCGGCAAGGATCGCCAGGACCGCCGGGCTCCGCGCCTCGTGCTTGCCGATGTAGAGCCGCAGCGAGCCGCCGTGAATCGGCAGCCGGCGCACGTCGTTGATGAACAGCCCGTTGCGCCGGAACAGCGCGTCGGCACTGGTGACAGAGAAGTAGCACAGATGTTCGTGGTAAATCGTGTCGAATTCCACGTGCTCGACAAGGTCGCGCAGATAGGGAAACTCGACGACGGCGACCCCGTCCTCCTTGAGGATCGTGCTGATGCCGGCGGCGAAATCGTTCGGATCCGCCACATGCGCCACCACGTTGTTGGCCAGGAGCAGGTCGGCGGCCAGCCCCTCGGCACGCACCGATTCGGCAAAGGCGGTGGTGAAGAACGAGGATCGGGTCGGAATGCCGGCCTCGCGGGCAACCTGCGCCTGCTTCGGCGCGGGTTCGACGCCCATCACCGGTATTCCACGCGCGGCGAAGTTGCGCAGCAGGTAGCCGTCGTTGCTTGCAGGCTCCACCACAAGGCTCGTCGGACCGAGGCCGAGCCGCTCGATCAGTTCCTCGGCGTTCTGCTGCGAATGTTCGAGCAGCGCCGGCGAGAAGGACGAGAAATAGAGATAGTCGGCCCCGAACAGCTCTTCCGGCGGCGGTGTCTCGAGCAGCTGCACCAGCGTGCAGTCGGGGCAGAAGGCGAGGCGCAGCGGATAGCGTGGCTCCCGGCCGCAATGTTCTTCGCCGACGAGCCCGTCGGACCTAGGCATGGTCCCGAGGTCGAGCACCGGCTTCAGGCCGACGCGCCGGCAGGAATGGCAGTGGGCGTCCCCGCAGGCCGCAGCGAAACCGTCGGCGTCGGCCGTCGCAGCACGCTCCGGGGCGGCTGTCGGCTCGACATGCCGCAGATCGGAACCGATCACGCCGTCGGCGATCAGCTTGCGCACATGGGCGATGCGCTGGTAGCGCGGGCCTTCGAATTCGTCGAGCGTCAGGTTGCTGGCCTTGTAGGCCTCGTAGAGCTGCCGGGCTCCCTTTTCGGCATCCCAGACCGGCACGAAATCCGGCAATGTGCGTCGGATCTTGTCGCAGTCGACGCGATAGCATCGGGGGTCGGGACCGGCTCCCTCGGCGAAGTCGATCCGGCAATCGGGCACGACCCGCGCAACGATCTCCGCCAGCTCGCTGATGCGGTAGTTCTGCTCGGTGATGCCGACATTGAAGGCCTGGTTCCAGACCGCCGCCGGCTCGGACTGCACCGTCGCGAGGAAGGCACGGGAGATGTCCTCGATATGAACGATCGGCCGCCAC
Source organism: Amaricoccus sp. (assembly GCF_036846665.1). Lineage (NCBI taxonomy): Bacteria > Pseudomonadati > Pseudomonadota > Alphaproteobacteria > Rhodobacterales > Paracoccaceae > Amaricoccus > Amaricoccus sp. The sequence goes on from NZ_DAIUBO010000022.1 coordinate 24,300, forward strand.
GGCGTGCCGTCCGACTTCATCAGGATTCGCCCGGTCGTCACCGCCCAGGCGACGAGATTGTTGAGCACGAGGTCGAAGCGGATGCGCGGCGAGACGCCGTAGGCCGTCGCCGGCCGCAGGTAGGTCGGACAGAAGTCTCTGTCCGCGAGCACGGCGATGTCGAGTTCCGCCCCCGCCTTGGACTCCCCGTAGGGCGTCACCGGCCTGATGGTGCCGGTCTCGTCGATGAAGTCGTCGCCGGCGCGGCCATAGGTCGAGCAGGAGGAGGCGAACACGAAGCGACCGACCCCGGCGCGCTTGGCCAGACCGGCCAGCCGCGCGGCCGCGACCTGGTTGATGGCGTGGGTGACGTCGGGGTTGAGGTCGCCGAGCGGGTCATTCGAGAGCCCGGCCAGGTGAACCACGGCGTCGAACCCGCGCAGGTCCGCGACATCGAGGTCGCGAATGTCCTTTCGCACCCAGGGGATCTCCGGGATCCGCCCGCCGGCCTCGAACGAGCAGCGTTCGTAGAGATCGGTGTCGCAGCCGACCAGTTCGTGGCCGGCCTCCTCGAACAGCCGCGTGAGGACTACGCCGATATAGCCGCGATGGCCGGTGACGAAGACGCGCATTGCTCTCTTTCCCAAGTTGCCCACGGCCGGTTGCCCGACGCCCACATTTCCTCAAGTTTCGTTTTGTCGCGGAGCGTATCCATGCACGCCCAGAATCCGCGATGATGGTAGGCCATCAGCTCGCCATCGCTTGCGAGCCGTTCGAGCGGCTCGTGCTCGAACATGATCTGGTCGCCGGCAATGTAGTCGAGAACCTGTGGCTCGAGCACGAAGAAGGCGCCGTTGATCCAGCCCTCCGCGGCCTGCGGCTTCTCGGCGAATTTGGTTACGCGAGCGCCGTCGAACACCATATGGCCGTAGCGGGCGGGCGGCCGTACCGCCGTCACCGTCGCGAGCTTGCCGTGGCTGCGGTGGAAGGCGAGGAGTTCGTCGAGATCGACGTCCGACACCCCGTCGCCCCAGGTGAGCATGAAGGTCTCGCCGCCGAGCCACGGGGCGAGCCGCTTGACGCGGCCGCCGGTCATCGTGTCCGCGCCGGTCTCGACGAGGTCGACCGTCCATTCGGGATGCGGCCGCTCGTGCGCGCGCACCGACGCCCCTCCTGGGCCGCCCATGCGCACGGTCAGGTCGCCGTTCAGCGCGGCATAATCCGCGAAATACCGCTTTATGTACTCGCCCTTGTAGCCCAAGGCGACGGCGAACTCGTTCAGGTTGTGGCGAGAATAGTGCATCATGATATGCCAGAGGATCGGCCTGCCACCGATCTCCACCATCGGCTTGGGACGGACCTGCGTCTCCTCCGCCAGCCTGGTTCCGTGTCCTCCGGCAAGAATCGCGACCCTCACGGCAACCCCCGTACTCGATTCGCCGGACGGGCCGGCGGAATTTCGCTGCTGGCAGTATGCGCACCGGGATCGTGCCGGCCACGCCGGCATTGGGCGGATATCTCTACACCTTGCGCCCGTATCTTGGGCAAATAGGGCGTATGGCCCGTTCTCGGCAATCGGGCCGTTCGCAGGCCTCCCGCCGGCACGGGGCCCGCGTCGCGCCGGCCTCCGGCGGCCATCGGCTGAAAGACGTAGTGGTGCCCGTACGCTACCCGACTATGCTCATCTGGCGCGCTGAGCGGTGCGGGCGAGTAGGGTTCTGAGATGTCACATGTGATGGCCCAAGACCGCGTCCATCGTTCCGTGGTCTGGCCGAAGTGCCGGGCCTGCGGCGACGCCCGCGTCGAACCGCTCCTGGCGGAGCGCTCGGTTCCGCTCTACTGCAATGTGCTCTGGGAGGATCGTGCGCGCGCGGTCGAGGCGCCCCGCGGGCCGCTGCGGCTCTCGGTCTGCCCGAACTGCAGTCACGTATACAACGAGGCGTTCATCCCCGAACTTCTCGACTACACCCCCGCCTACGAGAATTCCCTGCACTATTCGTCACATTTCAGCGGCTATGCCGAGGACCTCGCGCGAAGCCTCGTCGACAAGTACCGACTGCACGGGCGGTTCGTGGTCGATGTCGGCTGCGGCCACGGCGATTTCCTGGCGCTTGTCTGCCGGCTCGGCGGCAACCGCGGCCGCGGCTACGACCGAAGCTGCCCGCCCGATGCCGCGGCGATCGCGCGGGGCCTCGACGTCGTGTTCGTGCCGGAATTCTTCTCCCGTGCCATCGATCTGCCCGCCATCGACCTGCTCTGCTGCCGCCAGGTGCTCGAGCACATCGCCGACCCGGCGGCATTCCTCGCCGAGATCGCCGCGTCGCCCGCGGTCACCGGCGAAACGGTCTTGTTCTTCGAGGTGCCCAACGCAGCGTATACCTTCGAGGACGACGGCATCTGGGACCTGATCTACGAGCACTGCTCGTATTTCACAACCCGCTCGCTCGTCGCCCTCTTCGAGCGCTGCGGGCTCGAGGTGATCGCGACCCGAGACCTCTACTCGGGGCAATATCTCGGCATCGAGGCGCGGCCCGTCCCGGGTGCGCGGGCCGCCGGTCCGGGGAGCGTCGCCCCGGCAACGGCCACGAACGGCCCCTTCGCCGAACGCTACCGCAGCAAGCTCGCCCGTTGGCAGAATGCGGTCGCCGGATGGGCCGCAGATGGCGAAAGGATCGTGATCTGGGGGGCGGGGTCGAAGGGCGTCGGCTTTCTCGACGCGCTGCGACCGGCCGCGGTTGCCTATGCCGTCGATCTGAACCCGCGCAAGCGCGGTCGCTTCCTTCCGGGCAGCGGCGCCGAAGTGGTCGCACCCGAATTCCTGTCCGAGTATCGCCCCGACCGGGTGATCCTGATGAACCCGGTCTATCGGACGGAGGTGAGCAACCTGCTCGCCCGGCTCGGCCTCTCGCCAGCGCTGGTCGCGGCCTGAAGCATGACGCGCCGGCAACAAGACGAATGCCGCGTCCGCCCCGGGCAC
>NZ_DAIUBO010000023.1:0-26398 GCF_036846665.1 Amaricoccus sp.
GCGCAGGCGATGCGGGAATGGCTTCGAGGCACGCTGCCCTCGATGGTTTCGGTGGTTGGGCCGCCCGCATCGCCGTCCGGGTTCGACCACTGATTATGCGATGCCGCGTATCAGGTCTTCGCCCGGGACCAGGCGATCCCGCATTGTCGGCTCGACGCCAGGAATGGGCCACGAGTCATCCAGAACGCATCTGATATCCGGACCATCAACCACCTCCGCAGCCGGTTCGAGCGCCTTGTGGAGCCGTTCTGCGGTCCCGCGACCAGGAACCTTCCCGGGTATGCCGCGTGGTTCATCGCAAAGCTTTTCGGCATCGGCCAGTCGCCGGATGGGGTCTGGGCGCGGCTTCCGGCCGCCCGATCAAAACGGAAGGCAGACGCCGGCGCAAGAATCATCACGTGACAGCTACTTAGCTGGCAGTCTTGGTGCCCGGGAGAAGACTCGAACTTCCACTTCCTTTCGGAAACTGGCACCTGAAGCCAGCGCGTCTACCAATTCCGCCACCCGGGCAGGTGCCGATCACGCGGACATATACGGCGGTGCCGACCCCTGTCAACGGCACCGCGGGGCTCGGCAGCGCTCCGACCTCATGTGACAGGTGACAAGGGCGGGTTTCTCTGAATCGATGTTTCGGCCCTGAACGGGAGCCGCGCATGATCCCCGCCGAAGGCCTGCCCCGGAAGTCGCGCCTGGCGGCGCTGCTCGACCATTTCGCGGAGGTCGAAGACCCGCGCGACGTGCGGCGGATCCTGCATCCGCTGCCCGAAGTCCACTTCCGCGTCGTCTGCGGCGGTGGTGCCAGGGCTATCGCATTCGGCCGATGATGGTCCTTGCGAAGGCGTCGGACCATCCGGATTGACTGCGCTTCCGGGCGACGGACGACTTGAGCCTCGCCTTGTTGGCGAAGTTGCGGGCAGGGCGTCGGAAGAGGGCGAGGTTCTTCGACCCGCTCCTCCCGGAGGTTCGGCTCCGGGCGGAGCGGGAACGCATCGAGCGGTTCATCGACCAGCGCATACCGATGCCCGGACCCGACGACGAAGTCCACGCGGCATTTCCTACGCGGCGAGACAAGGCTTCGAGTTGCGGCTTGCGCGCCAAGCACTAAGGAAGTCATGATCTTGCGAGACGCTGCGCGTCATGCGCCGAGCAAAGGTCCCGTAGAGCGGAATGCGTCGCCGCCCCCAGCCCGGCGCCGCCCGCGTCTCTTGGGGGTGCGGGCGAGGAAGAGGGGCACTGCCCTGGACGTGGCGCGGCGGCGCATTGCGCATCCTGGGGCTTTGCGGCAAGGTCGCGGCCGCATCGGGGCGAGGTTCCGCATGAGAGACGCCGAAGTCGTCACCTTCGCCGGCGGGTCGCTCGACCGCGCGACGCATCTGCGCGCCGATGCCGCCCGGCTCATCCAGTCGCGCGAGGCGCGCTGCCTCGCGCTCTGGCGCGGCCGGCCGCTGCTCGACACCTGCAACGGCGACGCCCGGCTCGCCTGGCTGCCGGTCGCCTCGGAGGTCTTCGCGCCTGACGCACCCTCGATCCTGCTCGGGACCGAGGCCGGCGCGCCGCGCTTCGCCCGCGAGGTGCCGGATTGGGGCGGCATCGCGGAACCCGTCGCCGCCACGCCCTTTCTCGACGAGGCGCGCACCGCCCACCCCGCCCTGCCCGAGCATCTGCGCTTCGGCGAGCTGCGCGCGGTGATGGCCGCGCTCCCGCCCGCCGATGCCGGCAATGCCGCGGCCGCCAAGGGCATCTTCGCCTGGCACGCCGCCCATCGCTTCTGCGCGAATTGCGGCGGCCCGTCGCGGATCGACGACGCCGGCTGGCGCCGCTCCTGCCCGGCCTGCGGCGCGCAGCACTTCCCGCGCACCGACCCGGTGGTGATCATGCTGATCCTTTCGGGCAATTCGCTGCTGCTCGGCCGGCAGTCGAGCTGGCCCGAGGGCATGTATTCGCTGCTCGCGGGCTTCATGGAGCCCGGCGAGACCATCGAGGCGGCGGTGCGGCGGGAGACCTTCGAGGAGACCGGCGTCCGGGTCGGCCGCGTCGAGTATCTCGCGAGCCAGCCCTGGCCCTTCCCCTCGAGCCTGATGATCGGCTGCCGCGGCGAGGCGCTCGGCCGCGAGCTGAAGCTCGACCCGACGGAGATCGAGGACGCGCTCTGGGTCAGCCGCGAGCGCGCCATGGCGGCCCTCGCCGGGCTCGATCCGGTCATCCGCCCGTCCCGGCGCGGCGCGATCGCCCGCTTCCTGATCGAGCGCTGGCTGGCCGACCGGCTGGATTGACCCGCGGCGCCGGCATCAGACAGCGAGAAGAGCGAGGATGACCCCCCTCGGACGGATCGCGGCCCCCGCGCTGGCACTGGCCTTCGGCGCGGCCGCGGCGCAGGAGGCGCCGCAGGCCGTCTCGGCGACCTATCTCTGCGCGGGCGGCGCCCTGCTGCAGGTCGCCTATCTCAACCAGCGCGGCGACCCTGGCTGGGCGGTGGTGGCCTATGGTGGCCGGCTCGTGCCGATGCAGGCGGGCCCGACGGGATCCGGCGTGCGCTACCTCGCCATGGATGGCGGCGGCCTCGTCTGGCACGTCAAGGGAGACCAGGGCTTCCTCGCCCGCGACGGCGGCGATCGCCAGGACATGCTGCTCGAGGACTGCCGGCGCGCGGGATCCCGAGCGCCTATTCGACCGTGACGGTGATTTCCTCGGAGACGACCGGCGGATCGAAGGGCACGTGGTTCATGTCGCCGAGCAGCAGCCGCAGGGTATGCGCACCCGGCGCGAGCTCCAGGCTCGTCTCGGTCTGGCCGCCGCCGAAATGCCTCACGTGGTCGTCCGCCGGCAGGGCGGCGTCGAGGTCGAGCGCCTCCGGCTCGATGTCGATCAGCAGGTGATGGTGGCCGGTGCCCTCCTGCTCGACCCCCGCCGGGGCGACCCCCATCCCCCTGAGCCCGAAGACCACGGTCACTGGGCTCGTGACCGTGGCACCGTCCGCCGGGGCGATGATATAGGCCGCCGCACCCTCGGGCGCGGCCATGCGCTCGGCCAGCGCCGGTCCTGCGAAGGCGGCGAGCAGCAACGCCGGGATCGTCATGCGCAGCATGGTCGGTTCCTCCCCTTCGGCTACCGGCGCCGCGGCGGCACCCGCGGCCGACCGGAAGCGGCGCCATGAGACTACCCCGTCCGGAGCCGCCGTCAAAGCCCGAAGGCCGGCTCCTGGGACTTGCGATAGGGATGCGCCGGATAGGTGCCGAGGATCTGCAGCTTGGTGGTGAAGTAGTCGAGTTCCTCCAGCGCCCGCGCCACCGCCGGATCCTCCGGCCGCCCCTCGATGTCGGCATAGAACTGGGTCGCGGTGAAATGCCCGTCGATCATGTAGCTCTCGAGCTTGATCATGTTGACGCCATTGGTCGCGAAGCCGCCGAGCGCCTTGTAGAGCGCCGCCGGCAGGTTGCGCACGCGGAAGACGAAGCTCGTCAGCGCGTCGCCCGCGGGCGCCGGCCCGGGGCGCGGCGCCATGACGAGGAAGCGCGTGGTGTTGTTCGACTGGTCCTCGATATGCCGCGCCAGCACCTTCAGCCCGTAGATCTTCCCGGCGAGCTCGGAGGCGAGCGCGGCCAGCGCCGGATCGCCGGCCCGCGCCACCGCCTCGGCGGAGCCGGCGGTATCGGCGCCGACCCGCGGCGCGATGCCGTGCTCGCGCAGGAAGGCCCGGCACTGGCCGAGCAGCACGGTATGGCTCATCGCGGTGCGGATCCCGGGCAGGGTCGCGCCGGCCACCCCGAGCAGGTTGATATGCACGCGCAGGAAATGCTCGCCGACGATGTGGAGCCCCGAATCCGGCAGGAGGTGGTGCAGGTCCGCGACGCGCCCGTAGGTCGAGTTCTCCACCGGCATCATCGCGAGCGACGCCCGACCGTCGCGCACCGCCGCCAGCGCGCCCTCGAAGGTGTTGCAGGCCAGGGCCTCGAGATCGGGATAGACCTCGGTGCAGGCCTGATGCGAATAGGCGCCGGGGATGCCCTGGAAGGCGATCGCCCCGCTCGGGCTGGTCATGTCGGATGATCCCCGGTTGCGGCAAGGCCCGCTGCCTAGTCCGGCGCCCGGCAAAGATCAACCGGCGCCGCGAGGCGGGGCGCGTTCTGCGCCTTGCCATCGAGCGCGGGTTCCGGCTAGAACGACCGGGTGTTGTGACGCAAGCCGGATATGCGGCGAAAGCGGGGGTTGGCTATATCCATGAACACGATGGTGATCACGAAATACGTCGGCGCGATCTGCGGCAGCCTGCTGGTCTTCCTGCTGATCGCCATGGCATCGGAGATGATCTTCGACACCCACAGCGAGGAGGTCGCTTTCCTCATCGAGACCCCGGAATCGGGCGGCGAGAGCGAGGAGCCCGCCGAGTCGGTCGACGTGGCCGCCCTGGTCTCCGCGGCCGATGTCGACAAGGGCGCGACCGTGTTCAAGAAATGCGGCGCCTGCCACAAGGTGGACGGCTCCAATGCCGTCGGCCCACATCTCGACGGCATCATCGGCCGCGGCAAGGGAGCGGTCGCGGATTTCAAGTATTCCGGCGCGCTCCAGAAGGTCGGCGGCGCCTGGGATCCGGAGGCGCTCTTCCACTTCCTCGCCGACCCCAAGGGTTTCGCGCCGGGAACCTCGATGTCCTTCGCCGGCCTGCCCAAGGACGAGGATCGCGCGAACCTGATCGCCTATCTGGAATCGATCAGCAACTGAGCCGGCGGCGACCGGGCCGGCGGCCGCTCACGCGGCCCTCACGAAATCCTGCACGCGCGTAACGCGACTCACGCTTTACGCGCTCCTTTGGCGCGACTAATCCGAGGATACCGAGTCCCACAGTCGCCGGATGGTAGATGGCCCCCGCCGTTTCAGAATCAGCCTCTGCACGCGCCTCCGGGACGGATTCTGTGACGGACACCGCCGTCCGGGCCATCGACGGTTCCCGGTGGCGGGGTGATCTGCCATGACCCGCGTCGGTTTCATCGGGACCGGCCATATCGCCGCCCCCATGGCCCGGGCCGCCGCGCGGCGCGGCCATCCCGTCCTGGTCTCCGAGCGGAACGCCGAGACGGCGGCGGCACTGGCCGGGGCCTTCGAGACGATCTCCGTCGCCCCGAACCAGGATGTCCTCGACGGATCCGACGTCGTCTTCCTCTGCCTGCGCCCGCGTCTCGCCGGTGACGTGCTGGCGCCGCTTGCGTTTCGCGCCGATCACCGCGTGATCTCGGTGATGGCGGGCGTGGCGATCGCCGAGTTGCAGCGCCTCTGCGCGCCGGCCGGCGCGATCTCCGCGACGATCCCGCTCGGCTTTCTCGAGCAGGGCGGCTGCCCGCTGCCGGTCTTCGGGCCGCCGGCGGATCTCCGGACCCTGTTCGGGCCGGAGAACCCGGTGATCGAGGTCGCGACCGAAGCCGCACTCAACCGCCATTTCGCGATCTGCGCCATGGTTCCGGGCATGCTCGCGATGCTGGATACCGGTGCCGACTGGCTCGGCGCCGGGACCGGCGACCCGGCGGGCGCGGAGATCTATACCGCGCAGCTCCTGCGCGGCTTCCTGGCGGCCTCCGAGCCGAGGCGCGGCGGCCTCGCCGCGGCGCGGGACGCGCTCGCCACGGAGGGCACCCTGAGCCTGCAGATGGTCGGGGCGCTGCGGGACAGCGGCGCGCTCGCCTCCCTTCGCAATGCGCTCGACTCGATCGGCGCCCGACTGGATTCGCACGCATGACAGCTCTCGCCCCCCCCGCCCGCTTGCACCCCCTGCGGCGCCATGCCGCGGCGCTTCTCGCCGGCTCGCTCCTGCTGGCGACGGCCGGACAGGCGGCCTCCGAGGAGGAGGTCATCACCAGCCACGGCATCGCGATCTTCGGCGAGCTCACCTATCCCGAGGGATTCGAGCATTTCGCTTATGTCAATCCGGACGCGCCGAAGGGCGGCATCCACCATACCTGGACGCTGGGCAGCTACGATTCGCTCACCCCCTTCACCGAGAAGGGCGATGCCGCCGAAGGCGCCTGGGGGGTCTTCGACAGCCTCATGGTCAGCCCCGACGACACGCTCGGCGAATATTACGGCCTCGTCGCCGAGAGCGTGACCTATCCGCCGGACAAGCACTGGGTCAGCTTCAAGATGCGCCCCGAGGCGCGGTTCTCCGACGGCAGCCCGATCACCGCCGAGGACGTGGTCTTCACCCTGGACGCGATGCAGAACAAGGGCCAGTTCCGCTACCGCGCCTATTTCGGCGAGATCGAGAAGGTCGAGGCCCTTGGGCCGCACGAGGTCAAGTTCACCTTCGCCGAGGGCGCCTCGCCCCGCGACCTGGTGCCGCTCGTCGCCGGCATGGGCATCTTCTCCAAGGCCTATTTCGAGGACCGCGACTTCTCGAAGAGCTCCATGGATCCGCCGCTCGGATCCAGCGCCTACCAGGTCGAGAGCGCCGATGCCGGGCGCTCGGTCGTCTATGCGCGCGACGAGGATTACTGGGCCAAGGACCTGCCGGTGAACGTCGGCCAGAACAACGTCGATCGCATCCGCATCGACTACTACACCGATCAGGGCAGCGCCTTCGAGGCGTTCAAGGCCGGGGCCTACACCTTCCGCGGCGAGGTCAATGCCGAACGCTGGCTCAACGGCTACGACTTCCCGGCGCGGCGCAGGGGCGACGTGGTGCTCCAGGAGATCCCGGCCCATACCGTCCCGAACGCGGGCGGGCTCTATTTCAACCTCCGGCGCGACAAGTTCCAGGACATCCGCGTCCGCGAGGCGATCGAGACCATGTTCAACTTCGAGTTCTTCAACAGCCGCCTGTTCCACGGCGTCGAGGAGCGCGTGGCGAGCTTCTGGGAACGCAGCGACATGGCGGCCGAGGGCCCGCCCTCGGCGGAGGAGCGCGCGGTGCTCGAAGCGGTGCTCGGCGATCTGCCCGAGGGCATCGGCGACATCCTGAACGACCCCGCCGCGACGCCCTATGCCGGCGAGGGATCGAGCCAGCGCCAGCGCCAGCGCCGCGCGATCCAGCTCTTCAACGAGGCGGGATATACCCTCGAGAACGGCCGGCTGGTCGGCCCGGACGGGCAGCAGTTCACCTTCGAGATGATGTATGCGAGCCCCGACGCCGAGCAGTATCTCTCGCCCTTCGCCAAGGAGCTCCAGGGGATCGGCATCGACGCCCGGCTGCGCTTCGTCGACAGCGCCCAGTGGCGCGAGCGCGCCGAGACATTCGATTTCGACGCCATGCATGTCTTCATCCCCATGAGCGAGCTGCCCGGGATCGAGCTGCGCGACGCCTTCGGCTCGGAATACGCCAATGTGGGCGGCGGGCTGGCGGTCTCGGGCGTGTCCAATGCCGGCGTCGACAAGCTCATCGACATGATCGTGCGCGCCGAAACGCTGGAGGAGCTGAGAGTGCGGGTGAGCGCGCTCGACCGGGTCCTGCGGGCGATGCGCATCCGCGTCCCCTACTGGGTGCGGCCCGACAGCTGGATCGCCTATTACGACTATTACCGCGAGCCGGAGACCCTGCCCGAATACAGCATCGGCATGCCCGGCATCTGGTGGGCGGATCAGGCGCGCTACGGCGAGCTGCGTGCATCGGGGGCGATCCGCTGACATGGGCGCCTATGTCCTGCGCCGCCTGCTCCTGATCCTCCCGACCCTGTTCGGCATCCTGGTGATCAACTTCGTGCTGGTCCAGTTCATGCCCGGCGGGCCGGTCGAGCAGATCATCGCCGAGATCCAGGGCGAATCCGGCGGCGTCTTCGACCGCATCGCCGGCGGGGGTGGCGGCGGGGGCGGCGCCCCCGCGACCGGCGGCAGCTCGGAATACCGTGGCGCCCAGGGCCTGCCGCCCGACTTCATCGCCGACCTGGAGAAGCAGTTCGGCTTCGACAAGCCGCCGCTCGAGCGCTTCTTCCTGATGCTCTGGAACTACATGCGCTTCGATTTCGGCGAGAGCTATTTCCGCTCGATCTCGGTGGTCGATCTGGTGCTGGAGAAGATGCCGGTCTCGATCTCGCTCGGGCTCTGGTCGACGCTGCTCGCCTATACGATCTCGATCCCGCTGGGGATCCGCAAGGCGGTGCGCGACGGCATGCCCTTCGACACCTGGACCTCGGGGCTGATCATCGTCGCCTATTCGATCCCGAGCTTCCTATTCGCGATCCTCTTGATCGTGCTCTTCGCCGGCGGCAGCTATTTCCAGATCTTCCCGCTGCGCGGCCTGACCTCGGACAATTGGGAGAGCCTCAGCCTCGGGGCGAAGGTCCTCGACTATCTCTGGCACATCGTCCTGCCGGTCACGGCGCTGACCATCGGCTCCTTCGCCACGCTCACGCTCTTGACCAAGAATTCCTTCCTCGAGGAGATTAAGAAGCAATATGTCGTCACCGCCCGCGCCAAGGGGCTCTCGGAGCGGAGGGTGCTGATCGGCCATGTCTTCCGCAACGCGATGCTCATCGTCATCGCGGGCTTTCCGGGCCTCTTCATCTCGGTCTTCTTCTCCGGCTCGCTCATCATCGAGACGGTCTTCTCGCTCGACGGCCTCGGGCGGCTCGGCTACGAAGCGGCGATCCAGCGCGACTATCCGGTGGTCTTCGGCACGCTCTATGTCTTCGGCCTGCTCGGCCTCCTGATCGGCATCATCTCGGACATGACCTATGTCTGGGTCGATCCGCGCATCGACTTCGAGAAGCGGGAGGCCTGAGCTTGCGCCTGAACGCGCTGCAGCGCCGCCGGATCGCGAATTTCCGGTCCAACCGCCGCGCCTTCTGGTCGCTGTGGCTCTTTCTCGCGCTCTTTCTCGTGACGCTCTGCGCCGAATTCGTCGCCAACGACAAGCCGATCCTCGTGTGGTTCCGCGGCGAGCTGAAGATGCCGATCTTCCACTTCTATTCCGAACGGGATTTCGGCGGCGAATTCGCGACGGAGGCCGAATACCCTTCGCCGGAAGTGCGCTGCCTGATCCGGACCGGCGGGCTCGAGGCCTGCCTCGACGATCCGCTCGGCATCTACGAGCAAGCCGCCTCGGGCATGGTGGACGGCGAGCCCATCGAGCGCGGCTGGATGCTCTGGCCGCCGGTGCCCTATGCCTTCGACACCATCAACTACGACGTGGTGCGCGCGCCCTCGCCGCCCGACCGCGCGCATTGGCTCGGCACCGACGACCAGACCCGCGACGTGCTGGCCCGCGTCATCTACGGCTTCCGCATCTCGGTGCTCTTCGCGCTGGTGGTGGCCGCCTTCTCCTCGGTGATCGGCATCCTCGCCGGCGCCGCCCAGGGCTATTTCGGCGGCTGGGTCGACCTCTTCTTCCAGCGCATCGTCGAGATCTGGCAGAACATCCCCTCGCTCTACATCATCATCATCCTCTCGGCGATCTTCGTGATGAACTTCACCCTGCTCACGCTGCTGATCGCGCTCTTCTCCTGGACCTCGCTCGTGGGCGTGGTGCGCGCGGAATTCCTGCGCGCGCGCAACTTCGAATACGTGCGCGCCGCCCGCGCGCTCGGGGTGAACGACACCACCATCATGTTCCGCCACCTGCTGCCGAACGCCATGGTCGCCACGCTGACGCTCCTGCCCTTCATCATCACCGGCGCCATCGGCGGGCTGGCCGCGCTTGACTTCCTCGGCCTCGGCCTGCCGCCCTCCTATCCCTCGCTGGGCGAGCTGGCGCTCCAGGGCAAGAACAACGTCACCAAGCCCTGGCTGGGGCTGACCGCCTTCTTCGCCTTCGCGGTCATGCTCTCGCTGCTCGTCTTCATCTTCGAGGGCGTCCGCGACGCCTTCGACCCGCGAAAGACCTTCCGATGAGCAAGGGGGCGGCACCGGGCGCGCCGATCCTGACGGTCCGCGACCTCTCGGTCACCTTCGTGCAGCGCGGCCGCGAGACCCGCGCCGTGCGCGGGGTCAGCTTCGATCTGCGCGCCGGCGAGACGCTGGCGCTGGTGGGCGAGAGCGGCTCGGGCAAGTCGGTCACCGCGCTCTCCACGGTGCGCCTCCTGCCCGACAATGCCGACGTCACCGGATCGGTGCGCTACCGCGACCGCGAGATGACCGGCGCCGATGCGCGGACCCTGCGCGACGTGCGCGGCAACGACATCAGCTTCATCTTCCAGGAGCCGATGACCTCGCTCAACCCGCTCCACACCATCGAGCGGCAGATCGGCGAGAGCCTCGCGCTGCACCAGGGCCTCACCGGCGCACCCGCCGCCGCGCGCATCGTCGAGCTGCTCGACCAGGTCGGGATCCGCGACCCGGAGAGCCGGCTGCGCGACTACCCGCACATGCTCTCCGGCGGCCAGCGCCAGCGGGTGATGATCGCCATGGCGCTCGCCAACGGCCCCGACATCCTGATCGCCGACGAGCCCACCACCGCGCTCGACGTCACCATCCAGGCGCAGATCCTCGAACTCCTGGCCGAGATCCAGCGCGCCGAGGGCATGGGCATGCTCTTCATCACCCATAATCTCGGCATCGTGCGCCGCATCGCCGACCGGGTGGCGGTGATGAAGGACGGCGAGATCGTGGAGACCGGCCCCACCGCGCGGATCTTCGCCGCGCCGCAGCACCCCTATACAAGGATGCTGCTCGCCGCCGAACCCTCGGGCCGCCCCGAGCCGGTCGCCAGCGGCGCCGAGACGGTGGTCGAGACCGAGGCCCTGCGCGTCTGGTTCCCGATCCGCCGCGGCCTGATGCGCCGCACAATCGGCCATATCAAGGCGGTCAACGGGGCGAGCCTCGCCATCCGCGAGGGCGAGACGCTCGGCATCGTCGGCGAGAGCGGCTCGGGCAAGACGACGCTCGCGCTCGCCATCATGCGGCTGATCTCGTCGGAGGGCCGCATCGTCTTCCTCGGGAGGGACATCCAGGGCCTGCCGAACCGCAACCTGCGCGACCTGCGCCGGGACATGCAGATGGTCTTCCAGGACCCCTTCGGCTCGCTCTCGCCCCGCATGTCCATCGAGCAGATCGTCGCCGAGGGCCTCGGGGTGCACCGGCTCGCCGGCGACGACACCGCGCGCGTCACCGCGATCCTGCGCGAGGTCGGCCTCGACCCGGAGACGCGCGACCGCTACCCGCACGAATTCTCCGGCGGCCAGCGTCAGCGCATCGCCATCGCCCGCGCCATGATCCTGCAACCCAAGCTCGTGGTTCTCGACGAGCCCACCTCCGCCCTCGACATGACGGTGCAGGTGCAGATCGTGGACCTGCTGCGCCGGCTCCAGGCGAAATACGGGCTGGCCTATGTCTTCATCAGCCACGACCTGCGCGTGGTGCGGGCGCTGGCGCACAAGGTCATGGTCATGCAGAACGGCGACGTGGTCGAGGCCGGCGACGGCGACGCGGTCTTCGACGCCCCGCAGACCGACTACACCCGCACGCTGATGGACGCCGCCTTCGGGATGGAGGTCGCGGCGGAATAGGCCGATTGCCGCTTGCCAAGGGCCCTTCTTGCCGGCGTTCCGGGTGGCGGGGTGCGGCAGGAGCAGAATCGCGGTTCGGTAGCGACGCCTGCGTGCCCCCGTGATCAGGCAGGAACGTATGTCAGCCTGATCACGTCCGCACCGTACGGCTCGCTGGCCACGAGGCGGAGGGGCGGCCGGGGGCCGGCGAAGAACGGCGTGCCGCCGCCCAGCACGACCGGGTGGAAATAGAGCCGGTATTCGTCGACGAGACCGAGGTCGGACAGGCTTCGCGCCAGGTCCGGCCCGCCGACGTCGATCTCCCCCGCGAGCCGGGTCTTCAGCCCGCGGACCGCCGCCTCGACGTCCTCTCCGACGAGCGTGGCATTGGGCCCGACCGAGGTCAGGGAGCGCGACACGACCCATTTCGGCTGGCGCCGCCAGGCCGTCGCGAAGTCGCGTTCCGCCTCGGTCCATCCCGGATCGTCCACGTCCCAGTAGCGCATGATCTCGTAGAGGCGGCGTCCGTAGAGACTGCCGGTCAGGCCGCGCACCTGCTCCGTCCAGTGACGGAAGAGCGCGGGATCGGGCGCGAAGGCCTGATGGTCGACATAGCCGTCCAGGGACAGGTTCATTCCGAAGACGAACTTCGCCATGCCGCAAGGCCTCCGATCCTCGTCCGCAGGATGGCCTGAACCGCCGGCTCACGCCAGCGGGATCGTACATGCGGACGCTCCCGCCGCAGGCTCTTGCCAGCCGCCGGGCATCGTGAGAACATCCCAAGAACATTCAGCGGCCGCCATGCTCCAGACCCGTCACGCCCCCGCCCCCGACGCGCTCCGCCTCGCCCCCGGGCTCGCGCTCGCGCGGGCCCGGGCGCATGAGGCGACGGGCCCGGCGCGCGTGCTCTTCGCGCTGCTGGCGGGAGGGGCGGCGCGCGGGCCGATCCTCTGGCTCCAGCCGGGGTGGTACTCCGAGAAGCTCAACGGGGACGGGGTGCTGCCGTATCTCGATCCCGGGAGGCTGATCTTCGGGACGGCCCGCACCGCCCCCGAATTGCTCGCCGCCGCCGAGGAGGCGCTGCGCAGCGGCGTGGTTCCGCTGGTTGCGGTCGACCTCCCCGCCCCGCCGGATCTCACCGCCGTGCGCCGGCTGCATCTTGCCGCCGAGGCGGGCGCGGACCGCGGCACCGCCCCGCTCGCGCTCCTGCTCACCCCCGACCCCGGTGGTGCTGCGGGCGTGGAGACCCGCTGGCACATCGCCCCCTCGCCGGGCTGGGCAAGGAACGGCGTGGCAAGCTGGATCCTGACCCGCTCCCGCGACCGCATGGCGCCGCAGGCACGCTGGCAGATGACCGTCGAGGCTGGAGAAATACGCCTGACCGCCGCCCCGGCCGCCGGGCCTATTGCACGATGAACTCGGCGTGCAGCGCGCCCGCCGCCTTGATCGATTTCAGGATGTCGATCATGTCGCCGGCCGAGACCCCCAGCGCGTTCAGGCCGGCCACGACCTGCGGCAACGAGACCGAATTCTCGACGATGGCGAGGCCATTGCCCGGATCCTCGGTGATCTGCGCGTCCGTGCGGGGAACGACCACGGTGCGCCCGTCCGCGAAGGGATTGGGCTGGGACACCAGCGGCGTCTCCTCGACGCTGAGCGTGAGCGAGCCCTGCGTGACCGCGACGCGGCTGATGCGCACGTCCGAGCCGAGGATGATCGTGCCCGAACGCTGGTCGACGACAACCCGCGCGCGCGTGGAGGTCTGGACCTCGATGTTCTCGATCTGCGCCATCAGGAGCGCCGGCGTGTCGATGCCGACCGCGGCGAGATCGAGCCGCACGGTGCCGGCATCGAGCATCCGCGCGACCCGCGCGCCGACGTTCTGGTTGATCGCGGCCTCCATGCGGGCCGCGGTGGTGAAATCGGGGTTGCGCAGCGCGAGCCGGATGTCGCGCGACTGGGTGAAGTCGAAGGCGACCTCGCGCTCGACCCGCGCCCCGGAGGGGATCAGCCCCGAGGTCGGCACGCCCTGGGTCACGGAGGCGGCCTCGCCCTCGGCGACGATGCCGCCGGCGATGATCGAGCCCTGGGCCACGGCATAGATCTGGCCGTCGGCGGCATTGAGCGGCGTCATCACCAGCGTGCCGCCGAGAAGGCTGCGTGCGTCGCCGATCGCCGAGACCGTCACGTCGATCTGCGAGCCGGCGCGGGAGAAGGCCGGCAGGGTCGCGGTGACCAGCACCGCCGCCACGTTGCGCGCGCGGATCTGCTCGCCGGTGACGTTCACGCCCAGCCGCTCGAGCAGATTGACGATGGCATCCTCGGTGAAGGGCGAGTTGCGCAAGGAATCGCCGCTGTTGTCGAGACCGACCACGAGGCCGTAGCCGAGCAGGTCGTTGCCGCGCACGCCGTCGACCTCGACCAGATCCTTGATCCGGGCCGGCGATGCCAGCGCCGGATCGGCGAGGCCGCCGAGGACCGGGAGGAGCAGCGCGAGAAGGATGCCGGTGAGGGAACGGATCATTGCGTCCTCAGCGCAGGAAATTGGTGAAGCGCAGGTTCGCGAGGCGCGAGGTCACCGTGTAGATCGATTCGAGCTGCACCTGCAGCGTCTGGTAGTTCGAGGCCGATTCGAGCGGATCGGTCGCGACGATCCTGGCGCGGGCGATGTCGAGCGTGTCGCGCTCGCCGATGCGCTCCGCCCGCGCCCGCTCGACGGCCTCCTGCGAGACGCCGACCCGGGCGCGCAGGTCGAGGATGCCCTCCTTGGCGGCCAGCAGGCGGGCGCCGGCCGTGCCGAGAAGCGTCATCTGCTCGGCGGGCTGGCCGGCGAAGGCGCCGCCCTCGACCACGGCGGCGAGGGATTGCGCGCGCAGCACGGCCACCAGCTCGTCGGTATCGGCGCGCATCCCGTAATCCATGCGCTGGCCCTCGCCGATCTCGACCGGCGAGAGGTCGTCGACGGAGCCGATGTAGCCGTTGGTATAGAAGGCGCCCCCGGGCTTCTGGAAATAGGCGTCGATGGCGGTGATCGCATCCGCGGCGGTCGCGGCACCGGCGGCCAGCGCATCGAGATCGGCCAGGATCGCATCGGCCGGCGCCAGGGCAGTGCTGTCGGTCGCGGTGCCCGCGAAGAGCGACTGGCCCGCCACCTGGGTGTTGAGGATGCCGACCACGTCCCTGAAGCTCGTGCGCGCGGTCTCCGCATGCAGGAGGGCGCCGGCGACATCGCCCTGCCCCACCGCGCTCGTAAGGTCGATCGCGAGGCTTTCGGCCGGCGCGAGGATGCGCCCGAGGCTCTCCTGCATCACCTCGAGGCGCAGCTCGGTCAGGGAGATGGTCTCGGAGAAGACCGCGTTGCGGTCGAGCGAGCGCTCCAGCGCGAAGAGCCGCGTGAGATTGCCCCCCGTCGCCTCGTAGCGGCTGGTCTTCTGGCCGGTGGTCAGTTCCCTGGCGGCAAGGTCGAGCGCGGCGCGGGTGTTGAAGGCGCGCCCCTGCAGGGCCTGCATGCGCGCCAGATCCGAGGCTCCGTTGACTTTCATGGGACTCAGGCCTCCAGCAGAAGCTTCATCAGCGTATCGACCACGGTGAGCACGCGCGCATTGGCGGCATAGCTCTGCTCGACGAGGATCAGCGATTGCAGCTCCCCGTCGGTGTCGACGCCGATGGCATGGGTTTCGCGTTCCGCCAGCACGGCCTGGCGGGCGTTGAGATAGGCCCGATCCTCGTCGCTGCGCGCCGCGCGCCCGGCGAAGAAGGAGGCGATCTCCGAGGCCATGGTGGCGCTGCCGTTGGCGGCGTTCTGCGAGACGAAGCCGACCGGATTGCGCGGATCGACCATGGCGTCGGAGAGCGCCTCCAGATAGGTGCCGAATCCCTCGTTCCCCGGCGCGGCGGCGCTCAACCCGTCGCGCAGCCGCCAGACGGCGCCGCCGGGCTGTGCCGGATCGACCGCGGCATTGACCTGGAGCCGGCCGGCGAGGCCGGTCAGCGGGCCGGGGCTGCGGTCGACGAAGAGGCCGTTGCCGGAGCCGTCCAGCGCTGCCGGCGGCATCAGGTCGCGGAAGCGTTCGATCAGGTCGTTGGCGTAGCGGTCCATCTCGGCATCGAATTCCGGCACGATCCGGTCGCGCACCTCGAAGAGCGCCGAGAGCGAGCCGCCGTCCATCAGGCCGGCGCCGGTTCCCATGTCGACCGGCACCGGCCCGGTCGATGCGCCCAGATCCTGCATCAGCCGGCCGAGCGGCGCGCCCAGGGTCATGTCCGCGGTGACGACGTTCGGGGCGGGCTGGAAGCTCAGGGCGAAGAGGCGCCCGTCCAGCAGCGGCGCGCCATTGGCGGTATAGATCGCGACCTGGTTGCCGTCGCGCTTGACGGTGCGCACGGGGATGATCGACGAAATGCCGTCGATGATCCGGTGCCTCTCGTCCTGGAGCGCCGAGGTGTCGACCCCCTGCGGTTCGAGATTGGCGATCTTGCGGTTGATGTCCTGCACCGCCTTGAGCGCGTCGTTGACCTGGGTCACCTGGCGGTTGATCTCCGCATCGGCCTCGGTGCGGAGGCGCGAATTCTCCGCGGCGATGCGGTTGACGGCGGCGGCGACGTCCTTGGCCGAGGTCACCGCCTCGGCGAGCTTCGGCACCGATTGCGGCGAGGCGGTCGCCGACATCAGCGTCGTCTCGAGGCGGGTCGCGAGCGTGGAGAGCGCCCCGGCGCTGCCCGGATCGCCGAAGGCCGCGAGCATGCGCTCATAGGCGTCCGACCGGGTTCCCGTGGCCCCGAGTGCCGCGTCCATGCCGCGCCGCTCGGCGGTCAGGAACGGGTCGTCGGTGCGGCCCGTGCCCATGACCTTGACGCCGGAGCCGAACCCGCCGAGCGCCACCGAGGAAAGCTCCGTCGTCCGCCGGCCGAAGCCGGGCGTCATGGCGTTCGCCACGTTGTTGGAGATCGTGTCCGCGAGCCGCGCGGAAGCCGCGAGGCCGGAGGCGGCATTGTTCAGCGCGTTGGAAATGCTCATGTCGACGATCTCCGCTCAGCCGGACGCGCCTCAGCGCTTGAGGTTGGTGGTTTCCTGCAGCATCTCGTCGACGGTCTGGATGATCTTGGCGTTCGACGAATAGGCGCGCTGGGTCTGGATGAGCTGGGTGAGTTCGTTGGCGATGTCAGTGGTCGACTGCTCCCGCGCGAAGCCCTCGATCCCGCCCGTGGGCCCCTCGCCGGCGTTCCAGAGGAAGAGCGAGCCCGAGGCCTGCGACAGCGCGAAGCACTGGTTGTCGAGCACCCTCAGCCCGTTCGGGTTCGGCATGTCGGCCACGGGGATCTGGTAGATCACCTTGGAGAAGCCGCTCGAATAGGTGGCCTGGAGGTAGCCCTTCTCGTCGATCGAGAGCCCGGTGTAGATGCCCGCGGCATTGCCGTTGTGGCTGACGCCGACCGAGGAGAAGGTCGAGGAGAGCTGCGACATGTGCTGCGGCCCGGTGGCGCTGGTCGAGCCGAGGCCGAAGGTGATCTGCTGGTTGCCGAGATCGAGCACGAGGTCGCCTGTGACCGGGTCGTAGCTCGAGGTGAGCGCGCCGCCGACCGGGCCGGTGACGCTGGCCAGCCCGCCGGCATTCGGCGGAACATCGCTGAAGGTGAGCGTGTAGTCGCCCGCCGACTGGCCCGTGGCCTGGTCGGTCAGGGTCAGCGTCCATTCGTTGCTGCGCGGATTGCCCGGGGCCGGAACCGTGGGCAGGAAGGTCGCGGTGAGCGTGTTCGAGCCGCCGATATTGTCGAAATACTCGACCGTCACCACCCGCGGATCGCCCGAGGCCCCGGCCTCGACGTCGTCGGTCGGCAGGTTGACGTTGAGCGTGACCTGCGAGGTCGGCTCGACCGCTACCGAGGACATGTTGACCCGGACCGGCTGGAGCCCGCTGACCGTGTCGCGCGGATAAGAGCCCACCACGCCGTTGGCATCCGCGGGCCAGCCCATGAGCACCAGCCCCGAGGGCGTGGTCAGATAGCCGTCGGCATTGGTGGAGAACGAGCCCGTCGTCGTCAGCATGAAGGGCATGTCGGCCGTCGGCTGCCCGATCGCGGAAACGGCGCTGACCGGCAGGAAGCCGCGTCCGGTGATCGCGAGGTCGGTGGAGTTGTTGGTCTGCGCCAGGGCGCCCTTCTCCTGCACGTCCCAGACCGCATTGGTGCGCACGCCGCCGGCGGTGAACCAGCGCCCGCCGCCGACGGTGCTCGGCGATTTGGCGTCGCTCACGGTCATCGAGGCGAAATCGACGTCGGCGCGCTTGTAGCCGTAGGTCTGCGAATTCGCGATGTTGTCGGAGATGGTGGCGAGCTTGTTCGCATTCGCGTTGAGGCCGGAAACACCGGCGTTCATCGACGAGGAGATACCCATACTCAGTCCTTTGTCCCGTGAAGGTCGGCCGCTGGAGACTCGTTACACGGCGCAATGCATGGGGCCTGCGGCTTAAAATCGTGCTAACGGGCTCAGGGCTCGAAACGGCGCAGCAGGGTGATCTCGATCCGCCGGTTGCGCGAATCGGAGGGCTCCTCGGTCACGTGGTTGCGGTCGGCCTTGCCGGCCACCCGCGCCAGCCGCGGATCCGCGACCCCTGCCGCGACCAGCAGTTCGCGCGAGATCTGGGCCCGCTCGCCCGACAGCCGCCAGGGATCGGGCGCATCCGGCCCGATGTCGGTCGCCGCCAGATGACCGCTGATCGCCACCGGATTGGCCGTCCGCGACAGCACCCGCCCGATCATGTGCAGGAGCCGCACGAGGATCGGATTGGTATCGGCGGTGTTCGCGTCGAAGAGCGGCGAGCCGGGAATGTCGAAGACCTCGATGATCAGCCCCTCGTCGGTCACCCGCGTGGCGATATGCTTGAGCAGGGGATCGGCGGCCATGGCGTCGCCGCTGCCGCCCATCAGCTCCTCGGCGATGTCGTAGAGGCTCTGGTCGGGCGCGCCCGGCACGTCCGTCCGGTTGGGATCGCCCTTCTGGCCGGTCTCGTCCCTGGCCAGGATGTCCTGGCTGAACATGGTCGCGCCGTCGAAGGGCCCGTCGCCGCCGCCGCGGGTCGAATGGATCGGGATCGTCGGGCTGAAATAATCGGCGAGCCCGAGCCGCGTCTCCTCGTCGGTGACGCTGAGCAGCCACATCAGCAGGAAGAAGGCCATCATCGCCGTGACGAAATCGGCATAGGCGACCTTCCAGGCGCCGCCGTGATGGCCGCCGGCGACCACGGTCTTGCGCTTGATGACGATCACGTTCCCCTTGGCCTTGCGGTCCATGGCCATGCCCCCGATTACCCCGCGGCGAGAAGACGCGGGAAAGTTGAAGCCGGGGTTACCGAAGCGGCCCGCAACGGCCCCGGAGCCCGCTGTTTTTCCCGAGAATTGGCCCGAAGTCGTTCAGGTTTTGGCAACCATTGCGGCCGAAAGTGCCGCGGATCGACACGCGGAGCGGCCTTCATTCATGTCCCTCGAAACCTCCGTTCTCTCCAAGAAGCTGCGGCAGGGCGGCGTGTCGCGGTCGCCGCTCGCCGAGACCGACCTGATCGTGGAGAGCTTCGCGCGCGGCACCGAGGACCGGCTCAGGCCGCTCATCAAGACGATGATGAACGTGACCGTCGGGGCCGTCGCCGTCACCAAGCTCGCCCAGGCGGTCGGGGGCATCACCTCGCCGGCGGTGCTCGGCATCGTCGATGTCGAGGATGCCGACACGCCCGCCCTGATCGCCTGCGACGCCGATCTCGCCTATCACCTCGTCGACCTGATGCTCGGGGGCGATCCCGCCCAATCCCCCGAGCCCGCGGCCCGGCTCTTCAGCTCCATCGACATGGCGCTCTGCCGGCTGCATCTCGACGCGATCCTCCAGGCCTTCGTTCATGCGGTCGGCGTGGGCCTCGGCCGGCCGCTGACCAAGACCCTGCGCATCCGCGACCAGCGCCAGAGCACGTCGCAGCTGCGGCTCGCGCCCGACTATATCGACGTGCTGACCTTCGCCGCCTCGGTCACGCTCGGCGAGGCGGGGCGGACCGGCACGATCTCGCTCGTCCTGCCGCTCTCGGCGCTCGACGTGATCCGGGCCTCGATCCAGGCGCGCAACCTCCAGGCCGCCCGCGAGCGGCCGAACGATCTCTGGAAGGCGCTGATGCGCCGGGCAGCCGCGACGGCGCCGGTGCGGGTCGATGCGGTGCTGCATCGCCAGAAGATGAGCCTCGCGGCGCTTCAGAACCTGCATGTCGGCCAGGTGCTGGAGATCCCGCGGCAGGCCGTGGAGGAGATCCGGCTGACCATCCCGCAGCCGGCCGGGCGCACGGCGGTGCTCGCGACCGGCCATCTCGGCGGCTATCAGGACAACAAGGTGGTCCGCCTCGGCGCGCCGCCGGACGCCCGCGTGGTCGCGCATATCGCCCGCGCGCTGCGGGCCGGCGCCGTGGCGGCAGGGCCGCGGGCGGAACCGCTCCAGATCGAGCCGGGCACCGCTGAGCCGGACGCCGCGGACGATCCGGCAACGCAGCCGGACGAAAGGTCTCAGCCGGCGGCGAGCTGACACCAGCAGGGCAGCAGGTTTCCCGCCGCGGGCCGCGCGGCATGGACCGCCCGGGCGACGGCCCGGGCCAGGCAGACCGCGGCCGCGTGCTCGATCGCCATCCGCGCCGACGCTCCCGGCTCGGGCAGCTTCCGGTCTCCGGTCGCGACCGCGAAGACCAGATCGCCGTCGAAGAGCGTATGCGCGGGAAAGATCGCGCGGGCGAGGCCGTCCTGCGCGACCTCGGCCATGCGCCGGGCGCCGGCCTTGTCCAGCGCGGCATCGGTGGCGACGATGCCGATGGTGGTATTGGCGCCCGGCCCCTCGGCCCCCGGCTTTCTCGCGCGCGGCTCGGCGGTATCGAACCGGGCGGCGAGCGGGCCGAGGCCGCCGAATTCCTCTCCGATCTCCAGCGCGCCGGCGAGAAAGGCGCGGGTCGAGGGCCAGGTGCCCTCGCCGAAGGCATTGACGGCGACGAGCGCGCCGATCGTGACGCCGGATTGCAGGACCAGCGAGGCCGAGCCCAGCCCGCCCATCAGGGTGGCGGTCATCGCGCCGGTGCCCGCCCCGACCGAGCCGAGCGCGAAATCCGCCCGGGCATCGGCGAGCGCCGCCTGCCCGAGGCGACCGTAGGGGTTGCTCGCCCAGGTCTTGTCGCCGCCGTTGGCCAGATCGAAGAGGATCGCCGCGGGCACGATCGGCACGCTCGCAGGCCCGGCGCGAAAGCCGCGGCCCTGCACGCGCAGGGCATCCGCGACGCCGGAGGCGGCGTCGAGGCCGAAGGCGGAGCCGCCGGCGAGCACCAGCGCATCCACTTGCGGGACCAGCCGGTGCGGCGCGAGCAGGTCGGTCTCGCGCGTGCCGGGAGCGCCGCCGCGGATGTCGAGCGCGGCGACGAAGGGCCCGTCGGCGGTGAGCACCGTCACCCCGGATTTCAGCGCCGCGTCGGACGCGTTGCCCACGCGCAGCCCGGCCACGTCGGTGATCAGGTTGCGCGGGCCCGGCTGCATCAGATGCAGCGCCCGCCGTCGACCTCGAGTGCCACGCCCGTCAGCATCTCGGCCGCGTCGGAGCAGAGGAAGGCCGCCGCCTGGCCGATGTCGCGCGGGGTGGAGAAGCGGCCGAGCGGGATGGTCGCGAGGAATTTCGCGCGCATCTCCGGCGTGTCCTCGCCGAGGAAGCTCCGGAGCAGCGGCGTCTCGCCCGCCACCGGGCAGAGCGCGTTCACCCGGATCCGGAAGGGGGCGAGCTCGACCGCCATGGTCCGGGTCGCGGTGATCATCCAGCCCTTGGAGGCGTTGTACCAGGAGAGCCGCGGCCGCGGCGAGAGGCCGGCGGTCGAGGCGATGTTGAGGATCACCCCGCCGCGGCGGTGCTTCATCGCGGGCACGAGATGGCGCGCGGTCAGATAGACGGACTTGGCGTTGACGCGGAAGACGCGGTCGAAATCCGCCTCCGAGATCTCCTCGAGCGGGGCCGGGAGATGGGTGATGCCGGCGTTGTTGACCAGGATGTCGAGATGTCCGAATTCGGCCAGCGCCACCGCGGCCATCGCGGCGACGCTGGCATCGTCGCCCACATCCACCGTCACGTGCCGGGTTCCCAGCACCGCGGCCATGGCTTCGGCGGCCTCGGGGTCGATGTCGGCGATCATCACCCGCGCGCCCTCGGCATGGAACTGGCGGGCGATGCCGGCCCCGAAGCCGGAGGCGCCGCCGGTCACGAGCGCGGTCTTTCCCTCAAGTCCCATGATGTCCTCGTGCCGCCCCCCTGTCGTCGAGACTGCGGCGCAAGCGGCCGGACTGCAAGCCGCAAGCGGGCCGAGAGCAGGGATTTGAGGGCGTCCCCATGGGGACAGATTTCAAGTAACTGATTCCCAAAGGTTTATTGATTAACGACTTGTGAAGCCGGTCAGCGCCTGGGGAAGTTCGGGCGGTCGGTGTTGTAGTTCGCCGCGAGGTAGTCGAGGATCTTCGCGCGCTCCGCCGGATCCGGTTCGGGCATGCCCTGCTCGGCGATCATCCAGTCGAGCGTCTTGTCCCAGCCCTCGCGCGTCTTGCCCTGCTGGACGACGATCATCTCGGAATGGCAGGCGGTGCAGGTGTAGTAGGTCTCCTCGACGCCCTCGCCCTCGACCATGAGGCCGTATTCGCGCTCGGCCCTCTCCTGGGCCGTCGCGGCGGCCACCGCGACGGCGAGCCAGGCGCCGGCCATCCCGGCGCGCAGGCAGGTCCTTCGGGGCTCAGGCAACCTGAAGCCCCACCCGATGCATGGCATTGTTGAGATAGCCCTTGGGATTCCAGTCGATGGCGAAGGGCTGCATCACGCCTTCGCTGTCGCGCGCCCGCGCCCAGACCTCGTAATAGCCCGGCCTGGGGAAGACCACGCTCGCCCGCCAGTTCTGCCAGGCGCCGTCGTTGAGCGGCGGGTCCACCTCCGCGGCCATCCAGGTCGCCCCGAAATCCGTGGAGATGTCCACCGCCTCGATGGTGCGGTCGCCCGACCAGGCATGGCCGCGCACCTCGGTTTCCGTGACGGGCGCGGCGCCGTTCGCGGGAAAGGTGATCACGGATTTCACCGGCATGCGCTCGATGATCTCGAATTCCTCCGCCGGCACCTCTGTGCCCGGCGCCACCGGATGGGCGGGAACCCGGTAGCTGTCGCCGCCCATCTTCTCGCCGTCGTGCACCTGGTCGCGCAATTCGATCCGCGTGAGCCATTTCTGCGAGCAGGATCCCGGCCAGCCGGGCACCACCAGGCGCAGCGGCGCGCCGTTCATGGGATGCAGGTCGGCGCCGTTCATGGCGAAGGCGATCAGGATGTTGTCGGTCATCGCCTTCGCGATCGGCATGCCGCGCGAGATCGGCTCCTTGCCCGGATCGCCGGAGAGATGCGTGTCCGCGCCGTGATGCCCGGTATAGACGACGTTCGCCTGAACGCCCGCCTTGTCGAGCACCTCCCGGAGGCGCACGCCGGTCCATTCGGCGCAGCCGACCGCGCCCCAGGTCCATTGGTTGCCGCTGGCCGGCGGGTCGAAGAAGGCCCGGCCGTTGCCGCCGCATTCCAGGGTCAGCGCCAGCGAGACCACCTCGAACTGCTCGCGCAGATCGGCGATGGAGAGCTCGAGCGGGGTGTCGACGAAGCCGTCGATGGTGAGCGTCCAGGTCTCCGGATCCATGTCGTCCGGCAGAAGGCCGTTGTTGCGGATGAAATGCCGGTCGGTGGGGGTGATATCGTCGTCGAGCAGCTCCGGCGGCGTCTCGGCATTGACCGGGCGGTCGCTGAGCAGGATCAGGCCGAGCTTGCCGGCGAGCGGGTCGCCCTGCGCCATCGCCGCGGGAATGAAGCCCTGGGGGATGTTGCGGTGATAGGGGATCGCCATGCCGACCGCGGTGGACATGGCCGCCAGCCCCGCGCCCCTGAGAAAGCCCCGGCGGTCGGCGTGGCTGACGCGTCCGAAAAGGGCGAGATCCGCGGCTTCGGGGTCCTCGGCGAGCAGGCGGCGCAGGTCGTCGGTGGTCTTCTGGTCTGTCATGAATCGATCCTCCCGGACATCAAGATATCCGTTTTCCTGATTTTGGACAGTGGAGAGTGCCGGAAATCCCATGCGATGCAGGATTCAGCCGTGATGCGCAGCCACCGTCTTGAGCCGGGTGAAGCCGTAGAGCGCCTCGAAACCCTTCTCGCGGCCGTGGCCGGAGAGGCCGGTGCCGCCGAAGGGAAGCTCGACGCCGCCGCCGGCGCCGTAATTGTTGAGAAAGACCTGGCCCGCGCGCAGCCGGCGGGCGAGGCGCAGGGCGCGCGCGCCGTCGCGGGTCCAGACGGCGGCCACGAGGCCGTAGCCGGTGCCGTTGGCGATGGCGACGGCCTCCTCCTCGTCCTCGAAGGGGATGATGACCTGCACCGGGCCGAAGATCTCCTCGCGCGCGAGGGCATGCTCGGGGGGCACGGCGTCGAAGAGCACCGGCGCCACGTAGGCGCCGCCCGCCGGCGCCCCGGCGACGATCGCGCCGCGCCCGGCGACCGCGAGATCCCGGCCGCGGGCGAGATAGCCCTCGACGATGGCCTTCTGCCGCGCCGAGATCAGCGGGCCGAGGTCGTGGTCCTCGAGCGCGGGGCCGGCGCGAAGCGCGCGGTAGCGGGCGGCCATGGCGGCGGTGACGCGCTCGTGGATGCCGCGCTGCACCAGGATGCGCGCGGCGGCGGAGCAGGTCTGGCCGGCGTTCTGGATGCCGGGGCCGACGAGGAAGGGCAGCGCCGCCTCGAGATCGGCATCGTCGAAGACGAGCTCCGGCGACTTGCCGCCGAGCTCGAGCGTCACCGGCACCACATTGGCGGCCGCGGCCGTCTGGATGGCGCGGCCGGTGGCGACGGAGCCGGTGAAGGAGAGATGGTCGATGCCGGGATGGGCGGCGAGCGCGGCGCCGGCCTCGGCCCCGAGGCCGGGCACGACGTTGAGCGCGCCCGGCGGCAGGCCGGCCTCCGCCGCCAGTGCCGCGAAGGCGAGCGCGGTCAGGCTCGCCTCCTCGGCGGGCTTCAGCACGCAGGCATTGCCGGCCGCGAGTGCCGCACCCACCGAGCGGCCGATGATCTGCATCGGGTAGTTCCAGGGGATGATGTGGCCGGTGACGCCATGCGGCTCGCGCAGGGTGAAGGCGGTGTAGCCGGCGAGATAGGGGATGGTCTCGCCCATGAGCTTGTCCGCCGCGCCGCCGTAGAATTCGAGATAGCGCGCGAGCGCCCGCGCGTCGGCGCGGGCCTGGGCGAGCGGCTTGCCCACGTCGCGCGCCTCGAGCCGCGCGAGATCCTCGATCCGCGTCTCGACCAGCCGGCCGAGGCGGGCGAGCGCCCTGCCCCGCTCCGCCGCGGTGGCCCGGCCCCACTCGCCCGCGAGCGCCGCGCGGGCCGCCGCCACGGCCGCGCCGACATCCGTGGGGCCGCCGCGGGCGATGCGGGCGAATTCGCGCCCCTCGGAGGGGTCGATCGCGGGCAGGCTATCGCCGCCGGCGGGCGGGCGCCAGGCGCCGCCCAGGAGGCATTTCCCGGGATCGAACCAGAGGTCCTTCATGCGCCCGCTCCGGTCAATGCGGCATGGAGTTCGAGAAGAGGTTCACGACCAGCACCCCGAGGATGATCAGCCCGAGCCCCAGGAGGGCGGGAAGGTCGAGGCGCTGGTCGTACCAGATCCAGGAGACCGCCGCGATCAGCACGATCCCGAGGCCCGACCAGATCGCATAGACGATGCCGGTCGGCATCACCCTGAGCGCATAGGCGAGGAACCAGAAGGCGACCGCGTAGAAGGCGAAGGCCAGGAGGCTCGGCACCAGCCGGGTCAGGCCGTCGGAGCGGGCGAGCGCCGTGGTCGCCACCACCTCGGCGGCGATGGCGGCGCCGAGCAGCACGTAGATCAGGCTCAGGGGCATGCGGTCCGGTCTCCGGTCGGATCGCATGGTCTAGCACGCCGTCGCGCCGGCCGTCACGCGCTCAGCTCCAGCACCGGCGCGGCGGCGAGCAGGGCGCGGGTATAGGGATGGGCGGGGGCGGCGAAGACCGCCTCGGTGCGCCCTTCCTCCACGATCTCGCCCGCCTGCATCACCATCACCCGGTCGGTAATCGCGCGCACCACGGTCAGGTCGTGGCTGATGAAGAGATAGGAGAGCCCGTAGCGCGCCGAGAGATCGGCGAGCAGGTCGAGGATCTGGGCGCGCACCTGCACGTCGAGGGCCGAGACCGCCTCGTCGAGGATGATGAGCTTCGGCCGGATGATGAGCGCGCGGGCGATGGCGATGCGCTGGCGCTGGCCGCCGGAGAATTCGTGGATGAACTTGTCGGCGTCGGCGGGCGCGAGGCCCACGTCCTCGAGCGCGGCCTCCACCGCCTCCCGCCGCTCGGCGCCGCGCGGCGGGTCGTCGAGCAGGTGGAAGGGCTCGGCAACCAGCCGGGCGACGCGGTGGCGCGGGTTGAAGCTGCCGTAAGGGTCCTGGAAGACCACCTGCATGCGGGCGCGCAGCGCGCGGGGCATGTGCTCGCCGGCATGCACGCCCTCGCCCTCGAGCGCGACGCTGCCGCCCTGGAGCGCCTCGAGGCCGAGGATGGCGCGGGTGAGCGTCGACTTGCCGCAGCCCGATTCGCCCACGAGGCCGAGGCTCTCGCCGTGGCGGATCGTGAAGCTCACCCCGCGCACCGCGCGGAAGGCGTCGTGGCCGCCGAAGAAGCCGGGGCGGGCGACCCGGTATTCGCGCACCAGGTCGCGCACCTCGAGCAGCGGGGTGCGGGCGAGCCGCGCCAGGCGTTCGGGCCGGTGCGCGGAGGCGGCGAAGAGCGCGCGGGTATAGGGGTGGCGCCGCTCGCGGAAGACCTCCTCGGCGGTGCCGGCCTCGACCACCGCGCCGCCGCGCATGATCGCGAGCCGGTCGGCGGTATCGGCGACCACGGCGAGGTCGTGGCTGATCAGCATCAGACC
>NZ_DAIUBO010000024.1:0-25742 GCF_036846665.1 Amaricoccus sp.
GGCGGGGGGGGTAGTTTCCCCGTTTAGGGGGGTTATCGGGCCGCGCGCCCCCCGCCGCCCCTAGATGCGGCGCACGCGTCGCAGAGCCAGGCCTCCCGCCGAGCCATGCAGGTCTTCGAGGGGAACAACATCATGGCTCTACGTGCTACGCTCGCGCTCGTGCTCCTGGCCGGAGCGGCGGCCGCCGATCCGGTGACCATCGAGACGGCCCGCGGGCCGGTCGAGGTGGAGCGGCCGCAGCGGGTCGTCGTCTTCGACATCGCGGCTCTCGACACCATCGACGCGCTGGGAATCGTCCCGGTCGGGGTGCCGACGCCGCTCTATGTTTCCTATCTCGCGCATCTCGAGGATGCGGCCGCGCCGGTCGGCACGCTGTTCGAGCCGGATTTCGAGGCGGTGGCCGCGCTCGAGCCGGATCTGATCGTCGCCGGCGGGCGATCGTCGGCCCAGGTGGCGGCGCTGGAGAAAATCGCGCCGACCATCGACATGACGATCGAATGGGAGGGCTCGCTCGCCGAATCGGCCAAGGCGCGGCTCGATGCCTATGGAAGGCTCTTCGGCAAGGAGGCGGAGGCCGCGGATCTCGCCGCCGGGCTCGACGAGACCCTCGCCGGCGCGCGGGCGGCGGCGGCCGGAAAGGGCGATGCGCTGATCCTGATGACCGACGGGCCGAAGGTCTCGGCCTTCGGCCCCGGCTCGCGCTTCGGCTGGCTCCACGAGGACCTCGGGCTGCCGGCGGCGGTCGAGGACGTCGAGGCGGCGACCCATGGCGAGGCGATCTCGTTCGAATTCGTGCAGAAGGCCGATCCGGACTGGCTGATCATCGTCGACCGGGCCGCGGCGATCGGCGAGACGGCCGAGGCGGCGCGGCAGACGCTCGACAATCCGCTGGTCGCCGGCACCAGGGCCTGGCAGGCCGACCAGCTCGCCTTCCTCGATGCGCCGAGCATCTACATCGCCAGCGGCGGCATCCGCTCGCTGACCGGCCTCCTCGACCAGGTCGCGGACGCCTTCGGGGAATGAGCCGTGCGGCCGTCGCCGCCGCCGGGCTTGCCGGGCTCGCGCTCCTGAGCCTCACGATCGGCGTCGGCGACTTCGACGCCTTCGACCTGACCTCGGACAGGGCCTCGCAGCGCCTGCTCTGGGTCAGCCGCCTGCCCCGGACGCTCGCCGTGCTCCTGACCGGCGCCTCGATGGCGACGGCCGGGGTGATCATGCAGGTGATCGCGCGCAACCGCTTCGTGGAGCCGACCACGGCGGGCACCGGCCAGGGCGCGGCGCTCGGGCTGCTGGCGGTGACGCTGTTCGCCCCGGCGACGCCGCTCTTCCTGCGCATGGCGGCGGCGAGCCTCGCCGCGCTCGCCTCGACCGCGGTGTTCCTGGTCATCGTCCGCCGGCTGCCGCCGACCCAGCCGCTTCTGGTGCCGCTGGTCGGGCTCGTCTACGGCGGCGTGCTCGGCGCGGCGGAGACCTTCATCGCCTATCAGGCGGATCTGCTGCAATATCTCGCGGTCTGGCTGAACGGCGAGTTCTCCGGCGTCCTGGCCGGGCGATACGAACTGCTCTGGGTCTCGGGAGCGGTGGCGGCGCTCGCCTATCTGGTGGCCGACCGGTTCACCATCGCGAGCCTGGGACGCGACGCGAGCCTGGGGCTCGGGCTGAACTATCGCCGCATCGTCGGGCTCGGCCTGGCCATGGTGGCGATCATCACCGCGCTCGTCGTCGTGACCGTCGGCATGATCCCCTTCGTCGGCCTCGTCGTTCCGAACCTCGTCAGCCGCGTGATGGGCGACAATCTGCGCCGGACCCTGCCCTGGGTGGCGCTGACCGGGGCGGGACTCGTGCTGGTCTGCGACATCCTGGGCCGGCTGATCCGCTACCCCTACGAGATCCCGGTCGGCACCGTCTTCGGCGTCGTCGGCTCGGTGCTCTTCCTCTACCTGCTGCTGCACGAGCCGCGCCGTGCCGCGTGACCGGCTGCTGGTGCTCGCCGCGCTGCTGGCGCTGGCCGCGCTCGCCTTCATGACCCTCGGGGCGAAGGGGAGCTGGAGCTTCCTGCTGCCGTTCCGCGGCCTGCGCCTCGCGGCGCTCGCGCTGGTGGGCGCGGCCGTCGGCGTCGCGACCGTGTTGTTCCAGACCGTCACCGGCAACCGCATCCTCACCCCCTCGATCATGGGGTTCGACGCGCTCTACGTGCTGCTGCAGACGGCGCTGGTCTTTCTGCTCGGCGGCCTCGGCTACGCCATGCTCGACGCGCGGCCGAAGTTCCTTGCCGAGACCGGGCTGATGATGCTGGCCTCGGCGTCCCTGCTCGGGCTCCTGCTCGGTCGCGGACGGCACGACCTGCACCGGATGCTGCTCGTCGGCGTGATCTTCGGCACGCTCTTCCGCAGCCTCGCCGCCTTTCTCCAGCGCCTGATGGATCCGAATGCCTTCGCCGTCCTGCAGGGCGCCAGCTTCGCGAGCTTCGGCAGCGTGGAGACCGATCTCCTCGCCCTCGCGGCGCTGCTCGCGGGCGCCGGCGGCGCGGCCACCTGGCGCCTGCGCCACGCGCTCGACGTGGTGGCGCTCGGCCGTGCGCCGGCCATCGGACTCGGGGTCGGATACGACGCCATCGGGCGTTTCACGCTGCTGATCGTCGCGCTGCTCGTCTCGGTGTCGACGGCCCTCGTCGGGCCGGTCGCCTTCTTCGGGCTGATCGTGGCGAGCCTCGCGCATCTCGTGGTCCGTTCGCCGCACCACGCGCATCTGCTGCCCGCCGCCGCGCTGATCGGCGCGACCATCCTCGTGGCCGGCCAGACGCTCTTCGAGCGCGTGCTCGGGCTTCAGTCGACGCTGAGCGTCGTCATCGAATTCGCCGGCGGCCTGCTGTTCCTGGCGCTGCTCCTGCGGGCTCGGCCGACGTGATCGAGATCGACCGCGTC
Organism: Amaricoccus sp.; assembly: GCF_036846665.1. NCBI lineage: Bacteria > Pseudomonadati > Pseudomonadota > Alphaproteobacteria > Rhodobacterales > Paracoccaceae > Amaricoccus > Amaricoccus sp. The sequence continues at coordinate 2,925 of NZ_DAIUBO010000024.1, forward strand.
AGCCACGGCTTTGGCCGCAGCCCGGTCCTGCGGGACGTGTCGCTCCGCATCCCGAAGGGCGGCATCACCGCGCTGATCGGGCCGAACGGCGCCGGCAAGTCCACGCTGCTGTCGCTGATGGCCCGGCTGATCCCGCTGCAGGCCGGCAGGATCGCCTTCGACGGGCTCGACGTCAGCCGCACGCCCTCGAACGAGCTGGCGCTGAAGCTCGCGGTGCTGCGCCAGGACACCGCGATCGCCACCCGCCTGACCGTGCGCGACCTCGTCACCTTCGGCCGCTACCCGCGGTCGGGCGGACGGCCGGGGCCGGAGGACCACGCGGCGGTCGGCCGCGCCCTCGCCGAATTCGACCTCGGATCCCTCGCCGGCCGCTTCCTCGACGAGCTCTCCGGGGGCCAGCGCCAGCGCGCCTTCGTCGCCATGACCTTCGCGCAGGCCGCCGACTACCTGCTGCTCGACGAGCCGCTCAACAGCCTCGATCTCACCTATGCCCGGGCGCTGATGCACCGCCTGCGCTCCCTCGCCGACGACCACGGCCGCACCGTCGTCGTCGTTCTGCACGACATCAACTACGCCGCCGCCTGGGCCGATCGCATCGTCGCGCTGCGCGAGGGTGCCGTGGTGGCCGAAGGCACGCCCGCGGAGGTCATCCGCCCCGATCACCTGCGGTCCATCTACGGCGTCCGGATTTCCGTGATCCGCCATGGGGACGCGCCGCTGGCGCTGCACCACCTGGCCGATCCCGGCTGATGCCGGCCGCGGTCCCGGCCGGCGCCGCGATGCGGCATTTCGGCAACGTCCGACCCGGCACCGCCGGGCCGCTGCTGGACCGGATGTCACGATTTCCCTAACGGTCGACTCGACGAGCCAGCCCCCCGCCAGCCGGTCGTAAACCATGGGTGGGGTCGAGAATGTCTCAACGCATCGCGGGATTCGCGGTATCGGGGCCCGCTCTGGCCGCGCTCCTCGGCACGACGGTCTGGGCGGCCGCCTGGCAGCCGCTCGCCGCCCAGGAAGCGGCGGGGGCCGAAGCCGGGGAGGGAGCGTCCGCGGAGGAGGAAGCCCTCGCATCGAGCGAAGCGGCGTTCGTCCTCGACACGCTCCAGGTCACCGCGGCGCCGGGCACGACCACGGAGGATTCCGGGTCCTGGACCACCGAATGGATGCGCTCGGCGACAGGCATGCCCCTGAGCCAGAAGGAAACGCCGCAGTCGACGAGCGTGATCACCGACGCCCAGATAAGGGCGCGCGACATCACCTCGATCGGGGAGGCGCTCGACACGGCGACCGGCATCACCGTGCAGGCCTACGAATCGGACCGGGTGAACTTCTACTCGCGCGGGTTCGAGATCGACAGCTACCAGTTCGACGGCGTGCCGGTGGCGCGCGAGGACGGCTGGCAGTTCGACGACGCCAATGTGGACATGGCGATCTACGACCATGTCGAGATCGTGCGCGGCGCCACCGGCCTGATGCAGGGCGCGGGCGAGCCGGGCGCCTCGATCAACCTGATCCGCAAGCGCCCGACCGACTTCCTGCGGCGCGAGGCCGCGGTGCTCCTCGGCTATCCCGAGGCGGTGCGCGGCGAGATCGACATCTCCGGACCGCTGAACGCCGACGGCACGGTGCGCGGCCGGCTGATCGGCGCGGCGGAAACCCGCGACGGCTGGATCGACCACTACGAGAAGACCCGTGCCATCGGATACGGCGCGATCGAGGTCGACCTGACCGAGCGGACGCTGCTCGCCGCCGGCATCAGCCACCAGCAGACCGACAGCAACGGCGTGACCTGGGCCGGGCTGCCGCCGTGGGACAGCGATCTCGCGCTCATCGACTGGCCCCGGGGGGCGACCAGCGCCGCGCCCTGGACCCGGCTCGAGACCGGCCGCACCGAGGCCTTCGCCGCCCTCGAGCATCTCTTCGACAACGGCTGGACCGGGCGGCTGACCTACACCCGTCTGGCCACCGACTTCGATTCGACGCTGCTCTATCTCTACGGCCTTCCCGACCACGATACCGGCATCGGCGTGGAACCCTATCCCGACCGCTACACCGGCGACGGGACGCAGGATTCGCTGAATGCCGTGCTGAACGGCGACTTCGAGGCGATCGGGCGGATGCACGACTTCGTGCTGGGCGCGTTCGGCTCGAAGGCCGACAGCGACCAGCAGGGCTACCCGATCGTCGGCGACATCGCGCCGATCGGCAGTTTCTTCGACTGGGACGGCTCCTACCCGGAGCCGGAATGGGGTTCGGAGCCGGACCGCTTCTGGACGAACGACGTCACGCAGATCGGCCTCTACGGCGCGCTGCGCTTCCGTGCCACCGACGCGCTGTCGCTGATCGGCGGGGCGCGCCTGAACTGGTGGGACGGCAGGCAGACCGATCCCTATTCCCTCGCGCCGTTCGAGTATGATTACAGCGGCATCGTGACGCCCTATGTCGGCGCGACCTACGACGTCAACGAGACCTGGTCGGTCTACGGAAGCATCACGAGCATCTACGAGCCGCAGCTGTTCCAGGACCTGGATCGCAACTACCTCGACCCGACCTACGGCTACAACTACGAGCTGGGCGCCAAGGCGGGTCTGATGGATGGCGCCCTCTACGCCGCGGCGGCGGTGTTCTGGACCGAGCAGAGGGACGTGGCGAACTACCTCTACACCATCGAGGCGGAGGATCGCAGCGTCTACGAATCGATCGAGGGGACCACGACGCGCGGCTTCGAGCTGGAGATGGCGGGAGCGATCAACGAGCGCTGGAACGTCTCGGGCGGCTTCACCTATCGCTATTCCGAGGACCGGGACGGCAACGAGCTCTTCACCGATCAGCCGCGCAACACGCTGAAGCTCGCGACCGACTACCGGATCCCCGGCATTCTCGACGACCGGCTGACGGTCGGCGGGGCGATGCGCTGGCAGAGCCAGACCGACAGCATTCCCTGGGAGGGCGACCTGCCGAACATCGTCCAGGATCCTTACGCGATCTTCGACGTGAGCGGCCGCTACGACATCAGCGACGACATCGCCCTGCAGCTGAACGTGACCAACGTACTGGACGAGAAATACTACCGCACCACCGGCTTCTACGACACGGTGGTCTACGGCGACGGCCTGGGCGCGGAACTCTCCCTGCGCGCACGCTTCTGACCGGCAAAGCGGCCTCCCGGCACCTGTGTCGCCGGGAGGCCGGTGGCGCCGTGTGCAGGTCCGGGTCCGGAGCGCCGCCCTCAGCGCAGGGTGATCGACACGTTCGGGTAGTTCGAGACCGGATAGGCCGGTCCGTAGAGTCCCCACCCGCCCCAGCCGTATGGCGGCCGCCACGGATAGGGACCCGGATAGCCCCAGCCGCCGGGATAGCTGCGCCAGAAGGTGTCGATATCCGCCCGGCCCGCGCCGGCCAGTTCGCCGGCGCGGCAGGCGAATTCGAGCTCCGGCGACTGCGGCCCGAAGTTCGGCAGGACGAGAACGGACGGCGTGACGAGTTCCGTCTCATAGAGGCTCGATCTGACGGCGCAGTTTGCGCCGAGGACCTCCTGGCGCTCCCCGGCCTCGTCTTCGAGGAAGGTCCGGACCGTGAGCCGCGCTTCGCCCTGCACGGCCTGGAACCGCGCTCCGGGCACCACGACCTGACGCTCGACCGGAACGCCCGAGGCGCAGCCCGCCAGCATCAGCCCCAGCAGGATTCCCAGCGCAGCGCCACCGCTCCGGCCGCCCTCCGACAAAGCATGGCCTCTGCTCATCCGCTCCTCCCTGCGCGGTTCAGTATCGCTCAGGACCGCCGGCGGCGCCCAACACGTGCGCGTTACCTCCGGAGCCCGCCGCAGCGGCATCGACCGCATCCGCTTCTCCTTCGGAAGGCCCGGCCGCGACCGATCGCACTTGTCAGATTGACCATCCCAGGGGCATGTCGCAAGGGTTCGAGCAAACTTGACGAAATGAATCAGGAACGATAACGGGCGTGCGGCGAAGCGCCGTCGCGCTTCGACGGACCAAGCCAGCCACCTCGTTCCGAGACCGCCAGCGATCATCTTCACTGCGAGGGACGCTGGACATGATTCTGACACTGCGGCGCCGGAAGGCGCTTGGATTGCTGTTGGCCGGGGCGGCCGCGGTGGCGCCGGGCACGGCCGCCCGCGCCCAGGAGGAAAGCTTCGTTCTCGACCAGCTCGTGGTCACCGCGACCGGCGGGGTGTCCGACCTGCGCGACGCTCCCGCGAGCGTCAGCGTGGTGACGGCCGAGGACATCGCGCAGACGCCCGCGACCAACGTGGCCGAGGTGCTTTCCCGGGTCGAGGGCATCACCATCAACCGCGTCGGCAACCAGGAACAGGTGCAGATGCGCGGCCTGCCCGAGCGCTACACGCTGTTCCTGATCGACGGCAAGCGGGTCGACAGCGCGCCGAACCTCTTCCGCGGCAATGCCTTCGACTCGGGCTGGGTGCCGCTCGACGCCATCGAGCGCATCGAGGTGGTGCGCGGCCCGATGTCCTCGCTCTACGGCTCGGATGCGATCGGCGGCGTCATCAACATCATCACCAAGCCGGTCTCGAACGAATGGCACGGCTCGCTGACCGCGGACTACACGCTGCAACAGGACCGCGACGCCGGCGACACCTGGAGCACCGGCTTCTTCCTGACCGGGCCGATCGTCGAGGACAGGCTCGGCTTCAAGCTCTACGGCAACGTCACCCATCGCGACGCCAGCAGCGACGACTACAACCCCGCGCCGGGCGAGGATTGGGCGGTCGATCCCTGGCCGGGATTCGCCGAACAGGACGACCGCTTCATCCACGGCACGCTGAGCTGGGCACCGAACGTGCAGAACACCGTCGACCTCGACCTCGGCTACGAGCGTCGCGTCGAGGGCGATTTCCCGATGAAGCGCTTCGACTACGGGCTCACCCATTACGGCGACTACGACTTCGGCACCACCGAGCTGCGGCTCTACGGCGACCAGATCGACAACGAATACGGCCATGGCAACGTCGCGGGGGTCGACCAGCCGAACACCGCCTACAACCGCGGCGCCGAGGGCCGGGTGGTGCTGCCGATCGAGGGATCGCTGCCGCAGACGCTGACCCTCGGGGCCGAATACCGCTACCAGCAGATCGACGACGACTACGTGCTGACCGGCGACGGCACCTCGTCCATGTGGCAGGCGGCGGTCTATTTCGAGGACGAGGTCGCCTTCGGCAACGATTTCCTGCTGACCCTCGGCACCCGCGTGGACAACAACGAGAAGTTCGGCGACCACTGGAGCCCGCGTGTCTACGGCGTCTACAACGTCACCGAATCCCTGACGATCAAGGGCGGCTGGGCGCAGGCCTTCAAGGCACCGACCCTGCTCGAGAGCAGCCCGAACTGGGACCAGATCTCCTGCGGCGGCGGCTGCTTCCTGCGCGGCAGCGAGGATCTCGATCCCGAGACCGGCAACAATTACGAGATCGGCGCGGTCTTCGAGCAGGGGCCGCTGGCGCTGACCGGAACGATCTTCCGCAACGACCTCGACGACATGATCCAGTTCCCGCCGGCCCGCACCGGCGACCCGGCGGTCGCGCCGACCTTCGACAACTTCGTCGGCTTCACCTCGGACGGGATCCCGATCTTCGGCTACGAGAACATCGAATCCGCCCGCACCCAGGGCCTCGAGGCGGCCGCGCGCTACGACGTCACCGACAGCGTGACGCTCCGGGCCAATTACACCTATCTCGACGCGACCAATACCAGCGGCGGCCTCGACGTGCCGCTGGCCTACAACCCCGAGCATTCGGGCCATCTCGCCGTCGAATGGCAGGCGACGACGGCGCTCTTCACCTCGGTGACGGTGAATTACGTCGGGGACCAGTACACCTACGTCCCGCAGGACGGCAACATGGCGAATGCCGTCGATGCCGACGCCTATACGACCGCCGACCTGATGGCGAGCTACGACTTCGGCGAGAACCTCACCCTCCAGGGCGGCATCCTCAACCTCTTCGACGAGACGATCGAGCGCGAGGTCGCCGACGACTTCAACGTCGAGGGGCGGCGGTTCTACGTGTCGCTGACCGGGCGGTTCTGACCATGCGGGGCGGCGTCCTTCTCGCGGCGGCCCTGGTCGCGGCCATGCCGGCGGCGGCCGATCCGGTCGTCGTCCCGAATTCCGAGAGCTTCGTGATGACCGCCGCCGAGACCGGGCGCCGCTATCGCATCCTCCTCGCCCGGCCGCTGCTGCCGGCGCCGGAGGCGGGCTATCCGGTGCTCTATTTCCTCGACGGCAACGCGACCTTCCAGACCGCCGCCGAGGCGATGCGGCTGCAGACCCGCCCGCCGAAGGGCTTCGAGCCGGCGGCGGTGGTGGCGATCGGCTACGAGACGGACGAGCCCTTCGACACCGCGCGGCGCTATTTCGACTATACGACGCCGGCCGATCCCTCGGCCCTGCCGAAGCGCGGGAACGGTGCGCCCTTCCCGGAGCTCGGCGGGGCGGATGCCTTCCTCGACTTCATCGCGGACGAGCTGATGCCGGAGATCGGCCGCCGGCTGCCCACCGATCCGGCGCGGGCGACGCTCTTCGGCCATTCGCTCGGCGGCTATTTCACGCTGCACGCCTTCCTGACGCGCCCGACGCTCTTCGCGACCTGGGTCGCCGGCAGCCCGTCGGTCTGGTGGAACGGGGAGGAGATCCTCGCGCGCGCCGAGGCCTTCGACCCGGCCGCGGCCGATCTCGAGGGACGCAGTCTCTTCATCGGGGTCGGGGCCGAGGAGCTGCCGGACATGGTGGTGGGTGCCGGGCGCATGGCCGAGATCCTCGCCCCCCTCTCCGAGCGCGGGCTCTCGGTCTCGCACCAGGCCTTCGCGGGTTCGGAGCATATCACGGTCCTGCCGTCGCTGATCAGCCGGAGCTTCTCGCTCGCGCTCCAGGCGCCGGCCGACATCCGCTAGGCATCTTCGGCGGCCGCCCGGCAACCGCCGACGCGGCGGAAAGGGTAGGGGCCGGCACCCCTCCCGACACAGGCGGCCACCCGGTCGCTGCCTGGGACGGGAGCGCCTCGCGCGGCCTTCTCCCGTTCCCGGGGTTCGGCCCCGGGCTCAGGGATCGGTCGGTCGGTCGGGCCGCTGGCATGGGATCGGGGCCGCAACGGCAGGGATGCCATATCGCGCTCGCTGGCGGAGGCTCCGCCGCAGTTAATGCTTGGCAGGGCCGGGCCTGCCGCCCTAAATGCCTCCGTTCTGGTTCGGGCGGCATGCCGCCCGACAAAAGGGAACACGGTGAGGCGCCTCGTGCCGATTCCGTGACTGCCCCCGCAACTGTAAGCGGCGAGCGGGCCCGATGATGCCACTGCGGGACATGTCCTGCGGGAAGGCCGGTGCCTGCGACGACCCGCAAGTCAGGAGACCTGCCAGAACGGATCACCCGGTTCCCATGCGGGGTGCATGGCGGACGGCGGACTCTCCGCAGTGGTGGCGCATGCAACCGTCTGCGGATCGGGCCGGCCCCGTCCAACGACATCGAGAAGGTCACCGGAGCGGCCCATGCCGCCCGATCTACGGGGTTCGAGATGAGACATTCCTTTCCGGCCGTCGGCGCCTTGGTGCTGGCCGCAGGCTCCGCCGTCGCCCAGGACAGCGCACCGCTCCGGCTCGACGAGATCATCGTCGGCGGCGGCCTGACGCCCATCGAGGCCGAACGCTACGGCCGTGCCGTCACCGTGGTGACCGGTCAGGACCTGCAGGAACGCCAGATCCGCCATGCCGCCGAAGCGCTGCGCGCGCTGCCGGGCGTGGCGGTGAGCCAGAGTGGCGGCACCGGCACCTTCACCCAGGTTCGCATCCGCGGCGCCGAGGGCAATCACACGCTGGTACTGGTCGACGGCGTGGAAGTCTCGAACCCGGCGAGCGGCGAATACGACTTCGCCAACCTGCTGACCGACGACATCGCGCGGATCGAGGTGCTGCGCGGCCCGCAATCCTCGGTCTTCGGCTCCAACGCCATCGGCGGGGTGATCAACATCATCACCGAGGGCGCCGCCGAGCCCGGCTTCGCCGGCAATGCCGAGGCCGAGCTCGGCACCCAGCAGAGCGGCGGCGGCCGCCTGTCGCTGCGCTATGGCGGCGAACGCGGGCAGGTCTCGGTCTCCGCGGCGCGGCGGGTGACCGACGGCTACGACATCTCCGGCAGCGGGGGCGAGGACGACGGCGACGCCAACACGACGCTGAACGCCCGCGGCGCGTTCTTCGTGAACGACGACATCACCCTGGGCGCCACCCTGCGCTACGTGCACCGGACCTCGGATTACGACCAGTCCAACTGGGGCGCGGCCACAATCGACGACCTGGTGACCGATGGCGACCTCGAGACCGAGGTCAGGGATTTCTTCGGCTCCGCCTTCGCCACGATCGACGCCGTCGAGGGCCGGTTCCGCAGCGAGGTCACCTTCTACTCGGGCACCATGGACACGGTCGATACCGATCAGGGCGCCGCGACCTCGGACACCACCGCCACGAGGTCGCGGCTCGCCTATCGCGGCACCGTGGCGCTCGACGGCTTCGACGTCGACAGCTCCGCCCAGATCCTCAGCTTCCTGGTCGAGGGCAAGGAGGAGACCTTCCGGAACAACGAGCCGTCGCTGGTCTTCGATTCCGCGATGCTCGACGAGCAGAGGCGGAGGCTCTACGGCTACGTGCTGGAATACCGCGGCAGCTTCCTCGACGATGCCTTCACCCTGCAGGCGACCGGGCGGCACGACGACAACGACGGCGATTTCGCGAACACCGACACCTGGTCGGTCGGGCTCTCCTACCTGCTGCCGAACGCCACCACGCGATTCCATGCCTCGGCAGGAACCGGCGTCCAGAATCCGACCATGTACGAGCAGTTCGGCTACAACCCCGGCACCTGGATCGGCAATCCCGACCTGGAGCCGGAGGAGAGCATCGGCTGGGACATCGGAGTCGAGCAGCGGTTCCTGGGCGACCGGGCGGTGGTCAACGCCACCTATTTCCGGTCCGAGCTGACCAACGAGATCTCCAGCACCTACGATCCGGCCACCGGCGAATCGACCCCCTACAACGAGGACGGCACCAGCGACCGCAACGGCGTCGAGGTCTCGGCGGAATTCGCATTCGACAACGGCCTGACGCTCGGTGCCGACTTCACCTGGCTCGATGCCACCGACCCGGACGGTGCGGTCGAGGTGCGGCGGCCGAAGAACGAACTGGGCCTGCGCGCCTACTACCGGCTCCCCGACGACAGGACGCTTCTCGGGGCCGACCTGCGCTATGTCAACGGCAACTGGGACTTCGACTATACCACCCCGTCCTTCGGCGCCGACCGGGTGGAACTCGACGACTACACCCTGGTCAACGTCACGGCCCAGCACCAGTTGAGCGATCGGCTGCTGCTGACCGCGCGCATCGACAACCTGTTCGACGAGCAATACCAGGAAATCCTGGGCTACGATGCGCCGGGCCGGACCTTCTATGCCGGCGTGGCGGCGAATTTCTGACCATGCGCCACCCGCTCCGCCTTGTCCTCGCCATGAGCCTCGCCCTTGCCGGGCCGGGTCAGGCGGCGCCGCAGCGGGTGGTGTCGATCAACCTCTGTACCGACCAGCTCGCGATGATGCTGGCCGCGCCCGGGCAACTCCTTTCGGTCTCCTACCTCGCGCAGGACCCGCGCAGCTCGGCGATGGCGGAGGAGGCGCTGGCCTGGCCGGCGAACCACGGGCTGGCCGAGGAGATCTTCCTGCTCGACCCCGATCTGGTCGTCGCCGGCAGCTTCACCGCCCGGGCCACGGTCTCGATGCTGCGCCGGCTGGGCATTCCCGTGGTGACCATGACGCCCGCCCGTTCGCTGGACGAGGTGCGCGACCGGATCGCCGAGATGGGAGGGCTGCTCGGCCGCGAGGAAGCCGCCGCGATGCTGGTCACCGAATTCGATGCCGGCCTCGCGGCGCTGTCGGAGACGGTCGCCGATCCGCCGCGAGCCGCGATCTATGCCGCCCGCGGCTATGCCTCCGGGCCGGCGAGCCTGTCGGGGGCGATCCTGGAGGCGGCCGGCTTCGCCAATGTGGCCGAGGAGGTCGGCCTGTCGGTCGGCGGCGTCCTGCCGCTGGAGCAGCTGGTGATGCTCGACCCCGACCTGGTGGTGCTGCCGCAGCCCTGGCCCGGCGCCTCGCGTGCCGAGGAGGTGCTCAGCCACCCCGCGCTGCTGGCCCTGCAGGAACGCGCCGGAACCGCGCCGCTGACCGACCGCGACTGGGTCTGCGGCACGCCCCATGTGCTGCGCGCCATCGCCGGGCTGGCCGAGGCGCGAAAGGAGCTGCCCGAATCGCCATGATCCCCTACCGCTGGCTCCTCGCCGGGCTCGCGACCCTGGTCGCGGCGCTCTTCCTCGCCTCGCTGCTCGTGGGGCCGGCCGGGATTTCGCCGGGCCAGGGCTTCCGCGCGCTGGTCCTCGGCGACGGTGGGCCGATGACGCTTGTGATGCGCGAGATCCGGCTGCCGCGGGCATTGCTCGGCATCCTGGTGGGGGCGAGCCTCGGGCTCTCGGGCGCGGCGATGCAGGGCTACCTGCGCAACCCGCTGGCCGAGCCCGGCCTGCTCGGGGTCTCGGGCTCGGCGGCGCTCGGTGCCGTGCTGGCGATCCAGACCGGGCTGGCCGCGGCCTTCGCGCTGGCGGTGCCGCTGGCGGCGCTTGCCGGCGGGGGCGTCGCGGTGGCGCTGCTGCTCCTGCTCGCCGGTCCGCGCGGCGGCTCGCTCACGCTGATCCTCGCCGGCATCGCGGTCTCGGCGCTGGCGGGCGCGCTGATCTCGCTGGTGCTCAACCTTTCGCCCGACCCCTTCGCCGCCTCCGAGATCGTCTTCTGGATGCTGGGATCACTGGCCGACCGCTCCTTCCTGCATGTGGCGCTGGCCACGCCCTTCGTGGCGCTCGGCGCGGCGCTGCTCCTGCCCCTGGGGCGCAGGCTCGACACGCTGACGCTGGGCGAGGATGCGGCCGAAGCGCTCGGCACCCGGCTCGGCCGGCTCCGGCTGATGCTGGTCGCCGGCGTCGCCGCCATGGTCGGCGCGGCCACGGCGGTGGCCGGCGCGGTCGGCTTCGTCGGCCTCGTGGTGCCGCACCTGCTGCGCGGCGCGGTCGGGGCGCGTCCCGGCCGCCTGCTCGCCGCCTCGGCGCTCGGCGGCGCGGCGATGGTCCTGGCCGCGGATATCGCGGTGCGGCTGATCCTGCCCGGGAGCGACCTGAAGCTCGGCGTGCTCACCGCCATCGTCGGCGCGCCGCTCTTCCTGCATCTGGTCTACCGGACCCGGAGGGACCTGGCATGACCCTGCTCTCCATCGAGGGGCTCACGGTGCTGCGGGGCCGGTGTCCCGCGGTCGATGCGGTTTCCGTCTCCATCGCTCCGGGCGAGGTGGTGGGGCTCATCGGCCCGAACGGGGCCGGCAAGACGACGCTGATGCGCGGCGCGCTCGGGCTGCTGCCGCATCGCGGCCGCTCGTCTCTGGCAGAACTGCCCCCGGCCGCCCGCGCCCGCCACGCGGCCTGGCTGCCGCAGGCGCGAGAGATCGCCTGGCCCGTCACGGTCGGGACCGTCGTGGCGCTCGGCCGGATGCCCTACGAGGCGCGCGGCGCCGCGGCCGATGCCGTGGCCGTCACCCGCGCGATCGACCGGATGGACCTCGGCGCCTTCCGCGACCGCATCGCCACGCAGCTCTCGGGCGGCGAGCAGGCCCGGGTGCTGCTGGCCCGCGCGCTAGCCCAGGAGACGCCGCTGCTGCTGGCGGACGAGCCCATCGCGGGGCTCGATCCGGCGCATCAGATCGCCACCATGGACGTCTTCAAGGATCTCGCCGCCGCCGGGCGGAGCGTGGTGGTCTCGCTCCACGATCTCGGCCTCGCGGCGCGCTTCTGCAGCCGGCTGGTGATGATGCGGGCCGGCCGGATCGTGGCCGATGGCGCGCCCGCCGAGATCCTCTCGCCCGAGCGCTTGGCCGATGTCTTCGGCATCACCGTCTGGCGCGAGGCGGCGCCCGAGGGCTTGCTCCTGCTGCCCATCGCCCGCGCGGGGGCGGGGCGGTGAAGCTCCTCCACACCGCCCCCTGGCTGATCGCCGATCTGGGCGCGCCGCGGCGGGTGCTCAGCTGGACGCTGAACCGGCCCGGCTTCGTCGCCGCCCGGCGGATCGTCATCCGCGAGGTGCGCAACCGCGATCTGCCCCGGGACCTGGACGCCGCGCTCTGGCTGGGTCGCGAACTGGTCGCGACGGGGCTCGCCGATGCCCCGGCACTCCTGACCTCGCGCGACATCTCGGCCTTCGAGTGCCGTTCCGCGCAGGCCGGCGACGTGATGGTGCACTGCCTTGCCACGGTGGGCCTCTCCAATGCCGAGCGCGTCGGTCACCGGCAGAGCTTCGACCCGGCCCGATGGGGCACGATCAACATGGTTCTGGATTGTTCCGCCGGGCTGACCAGGGCGGCGCAGATCGAGGCGCTGACCATCGCGGTCCAGGCCCGCACCGCAGCGGTGATCGATGCCGGCTTCGCCCTGCCCGAAGGGCCGGCCACCGGCACGGGCACCGATTGCATCGCGCTCGCCGCGCCGCCGGGCCGCACCGCCTTTGCCGGGCTTCACACCGATGCGGGCGAATCACTCGGCCGGGCGGCCTATGATGCCGTGGCCGCCGGTGCCGCCCGCTGGATCGACACCCGCGCCGGCCTTGCACGAGATCCCCATGCCCGGTCCTGAAGGCGTCCCGACCGAGCGCCTGCCCGAATGCCGCCGTCCCTGGCGAAGCCCGGCGAGACCGACGCGGCGGATGCCAGGCACGCTTGCGCGGCGGTGCGCCGCATCCGGCTCCCGCATTCCCGACCGCGCACGAGGCTCACGCAGCGCAGGCCTCGCGGCATCCCGGGACGTCGCCCTTTCGCCGCGCGGCGCGGCATCTACTTGGTAAGTATGAGCTTGTTCTGCCGGGTGATCCGGAGCGTGTAGATCTGCCCGTCGAGCTCGATCCGCGCCACACCGTCCGGATCGGTCAGCGCTTTCGCATCATAGCGCGGGGGCTCGCTGGGCATGTCCCGCGGCACAGGCGAGGGCTTGGCGTGGATCATTGGCTGCGTTCCGTTCGGTCAAGAAGCGCCTCGAGCGCGAAATCGGACGGAGGAGGGCAGTCGAGCGCCAGATGGATCAGTTCGAGAGCGTCTTCGCCGCCCGCCCCCGGACGGCGCTCCTCGTTCTCGTCTCGCTCTTCCCTGCCGTGGCGCATCGCAAAGCTTCCGTGTCCCTGAAGTAAGGATCCGGGCTCTCCTGCGAAGGCACAGGATGGCTGGGGTCGGGAAATATCTGACTGAATAACTCGGGTAATGTCAATATCCCAGCGACGGGCCGCGTCCCGCTCGCCCTGCGAGCCTCCGGGGCCAGCGCGGATCCCCATCGGTCCGCATCCCCTCCACCGGCCATCCGAGCCTCCCCCGGCGCAGGATCCGCCATGCGCAAAGCGTCGGGATGACGGCACGCGCCGAGCCTCCGGCCCCGCATTCGCGAGCGCCTCCGGGACAGAAGCGCGCCGGCGTCATCCACCGGCGAGGCGCAGGCTGCCGGTCGGTGCCGATGGACTCGCATCCCGGGCATATACCGCGCCGAGGACCCTTGTCCGAGCGATGCGTTATGCTGTAACGAGTCGCGGAACTGTTATACTGTAACGATTCGATCTCATGTCGACACGCCTCCCGGCAACGAAGGAAACGGGGAACGCCGGCTTCGCTTCGCCGCATCGGACATGGGCAGGGAAAGGAACACGATGCGCCCCGAGGCAACGACGGCCGCTGTTCTGGCGGTCACCGCTGCAGCTGCCAGCGCCGCGGAGGTCACGGTCGGGTGGCTCTTCCTCCCGCATGATGCGCAAGCCGGGCCACCGTGGCCGCCCCCCGGAGCGGCCGCATTCCCGATGGATGCCAAAGAGAAGCTGCGTGAGATGAAAGCGCACTGACCACGACCAGCGGTCCACCCTTGCCGCCCGATTGATCGGGTCGGTCATCTCCCTTTGCACACTCACCCAACCAGGGCCCGCCATGCTCGAAACAGCCGAACCCTTCGACCGCCTCCCCGTCACCGTGCTCTCGGGCTTCCTCGGCGCCGGCAAGACCACGCTCCTCAACCGCATCCTGACCAACCGCGAGGGCCGCCGGGTCGCGGTCATCGTCAACGACATGTCCGAGGTGAACATCGACGCCGACCTCGTGCGCGCCGGCGGCGCCGAGCTCAGCCACACCGACGAGAAGCTCGTCGAGATGACGAACGGCTGCATCTGCTGCACCCTGCGCGACGACCTGCTCGCCGAGGTGCGCCGGCTCGCGGCCGAGGGTCGCTTCGACTATCTCGTCATCGAATCGACCGGCATCGCCGAGCCGCTGCCGGTCGCCGCGACCTTCGCCTTCCGCGACGCGGACGGCGAGAGCCTCTCGGACGTCGCCCGCCTCGACACCATGGTGACCGTGGTCGATGCGGTGAACCTGCTCGGCCAGTACGCGAGCCAGGACTTCCTCCGCGACACCGCCGAATCGCTCGGGGAAGACGACGAGCGCACCATCGTCAGCCTGCTCGTCGAGCAGATCGAGTTCGCCGATGTGGTCGTGCTCAACAAGGTCGGCGACGCCGGGCCGGTGCTCGCCGAGACCGCCCGCAAGATCGTCCGCAGCCTGAACGCCGATGCGCGGCTGATCGAGACCGACTTCGCCGACGTGCCGCTCTGGGAGGTGCTCGACACCGGCCGCTTCGACTTCGACCGCGCCCACGAGCATCCGCTCTGGGCCAAGGAGCTCTACGGCTTCGCCCATCACGTGCCCGAGACCGAGGAATACGGCATCTCCTCCTTCGTCTACCGGGCGCGGCGGCCGTTCCACCCGGCGCGGCTCCAGGCCGTGCTGACCGGCCCGCTGCCCGGCGTGATCCGCGCCAAGGGCCATTTCTGGATCGCGACCCGGCCCGATTGGGTCGGCGAGTTCAGCCTCGCCGGTGCGGTGGCGCAGACCTCCGGCCTCGGCCGCTGGTGGACCGCCGTGCCGCGGGACCGCTGGCCGCGCCATCCCGAGATGCTGGCGCAGGTCGAGGCGCAGTGGCATCCGAGCTTCGGCGACCGGCGGCAGGAACTGGTCTTCATCGGGACAGGGCTCGATCAGGCGGCGATCGCCGCGGCCCTGGACGCCTGCCTCGTGCCCGGCGAGGCCTTCGAGCCACATGCCTGGGCGCAACTGCCCGACCCGTTCCCGAATTGGGGCGCCGCTGCATGAGATCCGGCAACCTCGGCCGCACCGGCCTGCGCCGCCGGCGGCGCGACGGCTGCCCGATGGCGGATTACGACCGGCTGCCGGCCGACCTGCGCGTCTGGCTTGCCGCGGCGGCGCTGCCCTGGAGCCCGCGCTCGGTGGCCCGCGCCTTCGCCAAGGCACTCGCGCGACACCCTAGCGACCGCGCAGCCGCCCTCACCGAGCTCGACCGGCTCCAGGAACGCAGGCTGGCGACAGCCGCCGAGGGGATTCCTGCGGCATCCTCGGGACGGCTGGCCCCGGTGCCCGTCGAACGGCGTCCCGACCGGCGTCGAGCGCGGCCGCACGGGCAGGCCCTCATCCATCAGAGCGCGAGGAAATCGCGCACCGCGGCGTTCTGGCCCCTGTAGAGACGGTTGATCGCGTCGTTCTTCGCGCGAACCTCCTCGGGCCATGTCGACTTGATGTACGACAGGATGTCGATGATCTCCCGGTCGCTCAGGGTCTGTCCGAACTTCGGCATCGCGCCGTCCTCCAGCACGCGGCAGGTGGCATCGGACTGGCCGCTCTTGGTCAGCTGGATCAGGGCGTAATCCGGATGCTGCCAGCTGTGCCCGCTGGCATCGTGAGGCGCCGCGAGCGCGGGGGACGAACCCGAGCCCATCGTGCCTCCCAGACCGTGGGACGGCGCCGGCACGGCCGACGAAGCCCGGCTGCCCGCCGCCGGCTGGCCGTGACAGGCGGCGCAATGCGTGGCGTAGAGCGCCTGCCCCCGCGAGACGGCGGCGGTGTCGTCCCAGGCCAGCAGGGATGCGCCCTGCTCGTCCGGCAGGCGCGCGAGCAGGATGACCACGGCCAGGCCGATCGCCCCGCAGAGCGCGGCAGCCGCCAGGACAGGGATGCGTCCACCCATGCTGACCTCGCCAAAGGATCGGACCGAGCATACCCGCAGGGTCTCGGACAGGCCAGGCCGCCATCCTCCGGGCAGGCGCCGGGCCCATGCCGTTGGCGCGCCTGCCCGGGCCGTGCTCGCGATGCGCCGCGGCCGACAGATTGCCGCGACGCTGCCCGAGCCCTATGATCGGAGCGGGAGGGCGTGCAACCGGCAATCGGGAAACGGGAAGCACCAAGTGATCTGGAGACTTGCCGAACGCATCCGTCGCGCGAAGGCGGCGGCCGGCCTCGCCCTCGTCGCCGCAGCCACGCTTGCCGCGGGTCCGGCCGCCGCTTGCCTTGCCTGCATCACCCTGCCCGAAAGGACGATCGCCGACCGGCTGATCGAGGCGGATGTGGTGGCGCTCGCGCGGGAGGATCCGCGGCGGCCCTTCACCTATGCGCCGGTACGGCTCCTTCGGGGCAATTCGGCGCCACCGATTCCCTTGCTTGTCGACAGCGCCACGCGGCGCCGGCTCGAGGCCGCGCCATCCGATGCCGTGCTCATGGCACATTCACCCGAGGAGGGATGGATGGCGCTCGCCTATGCCGGGCCGCCCGTCCGGCGCATGGCCGAGGCGATCCTCGCCGCCGCCACCGCCTGGGAGCTCGACGACGGCACCGCGCGCTTCGCCTTCTTCGCCGAGCGCCACGACCATCCGGACCCGACCATCCGCCAACTCGCCCTGACCGAGCTCTCCGCCGCCCCCTATTCCCTGATCCGGACCCTCCGCCCGCGGGTATCGGGAGACGAGATCCGCCAAGTCCTGCGCGACCCGATGCGGACGGCATGGGCACCGATCCACATCCTCTTTCTCGGGCTCTCCGAGGACGCTCGGGACCGGAGGCTGGTGCGCAACGCCGTGGCCACCGCTGCCCGCCACGGCATCCGCAGCAATCTCGCCGCCTGGGCGACCGCCTATGGCGAGGTCGACGGGCTGCTCGCGATCGCGCGGCTGCGCGCGCTCTACGTTGACCAGAAGCCGCGCGACCCCGAGGCGCTGCGCGAGATCGTCATCGCCTTCTCGACCCTCGCGCAGGGTGGCGATCCGGCGCTGCGCCCCGGCATCGACGCCGCCTTCCGCTCCCTGGCGGCCAGCGGCCCGCCTGCGCTCGCCGCCGAGGCCGCCAGGGCGTTGACCTGGGCACAGGACTGGTCGCAGGTGGAGACCTTCGCGGATCTTCTCGCCTCGGGCACGCTCTCGGACCCCGCTGCGGCCTTCGTGATCTCCATCTATCTCGAGGCCGCGCAGGAAGCGGCCGCGCCCGCCGAGCCGCCCGGCAACTGGCGGCTCGAGCCGCGATAGCTCCCGCCCCAAGGCCGCCGGGCGGGGCGCCATGCCGCCATCGGCGGCCAGGGCCGCGCTCCCGCAGGGGGCAGGCGCTCGTCCGGCCTCACTCGCCGAAGATCCGGATCGGCACCTCGGCGAGCAGCTCGCCGAGACCGGGCGTCGTGGCGACGCCGAAGCGGCCGGCGCTGTTGAGGCCGGCGCCGATCAGCTGGACCACCTCCGGCGAGCCGGCGAACTTGGCGTGGCTGCCGGCGCTCGAATCGTCGATCTCGGAGAGGTCGATCACGGTGACGCCGAGGTTCTCCAGCTCCGCCGCATCCGCCGCCCCGACCCGCGGAACGCCTCCCGCGATCGCCCGCGAGACCCTGAGCGCGCCGTCGTCATGGGAGATCAGCAGGTACATCTTCTGGCGGAAGGAGACCGGCAGCCGGCCGATCTGGCTGCGGAACAGGTCGATGTCGATGTCCGGGGAGGCGAGCATCACCGTCTCGATGCGCCCCCCGGCATCCAGCCGGCCGGCATCCTGCGCATCGACGAAGCCTTCCATGGCGAGCAGGGTGCCCATGGAATGGGCGAAGATGTCGAAGCTGCCGGCCTCGGTCCGGGCGAGGATGCCGGCGACGTCCTTCAGCTTCGAGCGCGCGACCAGCGCGCTGTTGAGGTCGTAGACATAGCGCGGCGCCCGCGCGGCCGAGGCCCAGGTCAGCAGGACCGGCACCCCCGGAAAGCCGGTGTCGTGCACGAACTGGGTCAGCCGCAGGATCGCGTCGCTGGTCGTGTTGTTGTAGCCGTGGATGAAGAGCAGCAGCTGGCGCTGGCCCGCAGGGCGCCGCGCCAGCTCCCGGTCGATCGCGCGGATGAAGGCGGTCTCGCTGCCGTAGATGGCCGGGTCGACCACCGCGAACTCGCTGCGCGGGTCGGGCGGCAGCTGTTCGGGCCGCTCGAGATGCCCCGAGACATGGGTCGGCGGCACGGTGACGTCGACGGAGGCGAGCCCGAGATCGGGTGCGCGGCCGGCGCCGTAGAAAGCTCCGATCACCTCGGAGGCCGCGCGGGTCGACATGATGAACAGGCGGTGCTCGCGCGCTTCCGCGACCGATTCGGCCGGCACCTGCGGATTGTCGATGCCGACGAGCTCCGGCGGCCGGCCGCAGGCGGCGAGAACCGCGGCGAGCAGCATCGCAAGCAGGCGGGTGGTCGGACGCGCACGAGTCATGCGCCGATGATGTCGCAGCCGGCGCCGATGTAAAGCACCTAGCCGGCCATCCCGCCCCGGGGCCGAAGGCCCCCGGCCCGGTCGAGCGTAGCGACCGGCGGTGAAGCTGCACCCCTCGCCCTGCGGCTCGCACCGCCGGGGAAATGCTCCGCGGGCCGCGCGGGGCGCAGCCCGCGGGAGCGCGGCGTGGACGAGGCCGGCGCCTTCCGCGCCTTCGTGCTGCATGCGATCGACGCCACCGGTCTCAGTCCAGCGTCCGGCGAAAGCGCACCAGCGCGATGGCGGCATAGATCGCGACGAAGAGCGCGAGGATCACCATCTCGCGGTCGATGGCCGGGAGATCCGCGCCCTTCAGCATCACCGCCCGGATCGCCCGGATGAAATGGGTGAGCGGGAAGATCTCGCCCAGCGTCTGCGCCCAGCCGGGCATGCCGCGATAGGGGAACATGAAGCCCGAGAGCAAGAGCGACGGCAGGAAGAAGAAGAACGTCAGCTGCATCGCCTGCATCTGGGTGCGCGCGAAGCTCGAGATGGCATAGCCGAGCAGCACCAGCGCCAGCACGAAGAGAAAGACCGCCTGCATCAGCACGTCGAGCCGCCCGAGGAAGGGAACCGAGAAGAGCGTGCGCGCCGCCAGCAGCACCACCCCGACCTGCACCGCGCCCACCGCCAGATAGGGCAGGATCTTCGACAGCATCACCTCGGTGGAGGTCGCCGGCATCGCCAGCAGGTTCTCCATGGTGCCGCGCTCGGTCTCGCGGGTCAGCGCCATGGAGGTCATCATCACCATTGTCATCTGCAGGATCACCCCCAGGAGCCCCGGCACGATGTTGTATTGCGAGATCCCCTCGGGGTTGTAGCGCCGGTGCACCACCACCTCCAGCCGGCCCGCGGCGGCCTCGGCCGCCTGCGCCTCCTCGCCCTTGGCGCGCAGGAGCGCCTGCTCGGCGACGGTGCCGAGCGTCGAGATGGCGCCGCTCGACGAGGCCGGATCGGTGGCATCGGCCTCAACGAGGATCTGCGGCGCATCCCCGCGCACCACCCGCGCCCCGAAATCGGAAGGAATCGTCACCACGAAGGCCACGTCGCCCGCCCGGATCAGCGCCTCCGCCTCGGCGGCGCTGTCGGTGACATGGGTGAAGCGATAATAGCCCGTCAGCTCCAGCGCCGAGATCATCGCCCGGGAATACTGGTCGTGGCTCGCGCTCACCAGCGCCGCGGGCAGGGCCTTGGGATCGTTGTTGATGGCGAAGCCGAAGAGGATCAGCTGGATCAGCGGCACGCCGAGCATCATCGCGAAGGTGATGCGGTCCCGGCGCATCTGGATGAATTCCTTGGCGAGCAGCGCCCGCAGCCGCCGCAGGGAGACCGGCATCCTCATGCGACATTGTCCTCCGCCGAGCCCATGTAGCGGATGAAGACATCCTCGAGGCTGGTCTCGGAAGGCCGCACGGTGACGTCCCGGCCGGCGGCGGCGGCATCGAGCGCCTTGCGCAGGCCCGCGGCATCGGCGCCGACCACATGCAGCGCGGCGCCGAAGGCCGCGACCTGGTCGACGCCCCTTGCCGACCGCAGCGCCGCGCCCACCGCGCCGAGATCGGGCCCCGCGACCACATAGGTGGTCAGGCCGGCGCTGGCGATCACCTCGGCCACGGTGCCCTCCGCGATCAGCTTGCCATAGGCGATGTAGCTGATGCGGTGGCAGCGCTCGGCCTCGTCCATGTAATGGGTGGAGACGAGCACCGTCATGCCCCCCGCGGCCAGCCGGTGGATCTCGTCCCAGAACTCGCGCCGCGCCTTGGGATCGACCCCCGCCGTCGGCTCGTCGAGCAGCAGGAGCTGCGGCCCGTGCATGATGCAGGCCGCCAGCGCCAGCCGCTGCTTCCACCCGCCGGAGAGCTTTCCGGCGAGCTGCCTCCGCCGCGAGGTCAGCCCCAGCCCGTCGAGGGTCTCGCGCACCACCCGGCCCGGCGCACGCAGGCGGTAGAGGCCCGCGACCAGGTCGAGGTTCTCCTCGATGGTCAGATCCTCGTAGAGCGAGAACTTCTGCGTCATGTAGCCGACCTGGTCCTTGATCCGCCGGCTCTCGGTGGCGAGGTCGTGGCCGAGCACCTCGCCGCTGCCGCCGTCGAGATGCAGGAGCCCGCACATCATGCGGATCGTGGTGGTCTTGCCCGAGCCGTTCGGCCCGAGGAAGCCGACGATCTCGCCGCGCCGCACCCGGATCGACACGTCGTCCACCACGACGCGCGATCCGAACCGCTTGGTGAGGTGGCGCACGTCGATGACGTTCTCGGCCATGGCGGCGGCTCAGGGCGCTGCGGCCGAGACGTCGACGATCTGTCCCGGCCGCAGCAGCCGCGCCTCGGGGTCGAGCCGCGCCTCGATCCGGTAGACGAGCTTCTGGCGGTTCTCGACCGAATAGATCACCGGCGGGGTGAATTCCGGCCCGTCGGAGATGAAGGAGATCGTCGCGGTCAGCCCCTCCGGGCAGCCGTCGCAGTGCACCGCCAGCCGCTCGCCCAGGTCGAGCCCGGCAAGGCTCGCCTCGCCCAGGAAGGCGACGAGCTTGTAGCCCGCCTCCGGCAGGATCGAGACCACCGGCGCGCTCGGCCCGGCGAGCTCGCCCACCCGGCGGAAGACATCCGCGACCTCGCCCGCGACCGGCGCGTCGATGGTCCGCTTCTCGAGCCGCCAGGCGGCCTGGCGCTCGGCGGCCTCGGCGCCCCGCAGCCGGCTCTCGGCGGCGCGCAGCAGCCCCTCCCGCGCCGGCAGCCGGGCGACGCCGAGCTGCGCCTCGAGCTCGGCCACGGCGGTCGCGGCGACGTCGCGCTCCGCCACCGCGTGATCGAGCACCGAATCCGCGACGATGCCGCGCCGGGAGAGCTGGGTCTGGCGCTCCGCCTCGCGCTCCGCCTCGCGCAGCCGCACCCGCGCCGAATCGAGGCTGGCCTCGATCACCGCGATCTCCTCGGGCCGGCTGCCCTCGCGCAGGTTGGCGAGCTCCGCCTCCGCCTGGCCGCGCGCCGCCTCGGCCTCGACCAGCGCGATCTCGGCATCGGTGCTCTCCTGCCGCGCCACCAGCTGCCCGGCCGCGACCCGGTCGCCGGCACGCACGGCGACCTCGGTCAGCTCGGCGCTGGTGACCGGCGCGAGATGGACGTATTCCCCCTCCACATAGCCGACCGCGAGCGGCGCCTCCCCGGCACAGGCGCCGAAGAGCCCGCCGATCAGCGGCAGCGCACAGACGAAGGGGCTCATGCCGGATCCCCCCTGTCCGCGTCCCCCCTGTCCGCGTCGAGCCGCGCGCGGAGCGTCGCGGCGATCATCGCGGCGATCGCCCGGGCCTCGGGTGCCGCGATCCCGCTCCAGCCCATCCGGCGCGTCACCACCGGCCGACCGAGGTGGAAATAGACGATCTGGCCGATCATCCCGAAGACCGCGAGCTTGACGCCGGCGCTTTCCGCCTCGCGGCCCGTGGCGGCGGCCCAGAGCCGGCAGAGCCTGGGATGCAGCCGCGCGATCAGCCCGTCGTAGATGGCGTCGAGCGCCGGCGAAGGCTGGGCCATCTCGCGGATCATGAAGCCCGCGATCGCATGCGCCTCCGGGCGCAGCAGCAGGAAATGCACCATCCGCTCCGCGAGCCCTGTGAGCCGCGCCCGGGCGAGCGCGGGATCCGTCGCCTCCTCCTCCGGGGCATCCGCGGCCAGCACGGCGCCGAGCGTGGCGACCACATGCTCGGCGCAGGCGGTGCGAAGCCCTTCCTTGCCGCCGAAATGATAGGCGATCGAGGCGACATTGGTCTCGGCCAGCGCCGCGATCTCGCGCGTGCTCGTCGCCGCATAGCCCTTGGAGCCGAATCCGCGCAGACCGGCCTCGACGATCGCACGGCGAGTCTTCTCCGAAGCCTGACGGACCGGGGCGGCCATGGCATGTCCGATGCAGTTTTCAATCAAACGATTGATTACATAACTTTCGCCCGATGGCAAGAGGGAAGCGCCGGACGACGGTGTTCGCGGCGCAACCGCACCAGAGCGACCACATCCGTGGAGGCGGCCAGCTTCAGGCGCGCCCAGCACCACCATCCCGCCCGGCGGGCACCGCCGGGCAGCGCCCGCCCCGCCCC
>NZ_DAIUBO010000025.1:0-25683 GCF_036846665.1 Amaricoccus sp.
TCCGCCTCCGCGCCGAGGTCGATGGCGCCGATCGCGACGGCGCGGGTGGCGGTTCCGCGCACGATCTGGACGCGCGCCATCCGGTCCTGGATCGGAACGGGGCTGCCGGGGGTGCCGCTGGCCGCGACGGGCGCGGTCGAGGCCGCCACCTCCCGGCGCAGAAGCGAGGTCACGTCCGAATCGAGGGTGAGCTTGCGCGGATCGAGCCGGGTCAGGCCGGCGGCCAGCCGCGAGGCGCTCGTCAGCCCGAGCGGCTCGGTCATCCCCTCGCCGGCGCCGGCCTCCGCGACCTCGTCGCCGCCGTCGCGCACCGAGTTCAGGACCAGCGAGAGGTCGCCGAGCGTCGTGGCCAGCGTGATCACCTCCGCCTGCTCGGGCGTCACCTCGAGGGTGGCGGTGCGGGCGACGGGCGGCGGAACGATGTTGCCGGTCTTCTCGTCGATGGTCTGGCTCGCGTCCAGGCGCTGGTCGAGGGCCAGAACCCGGAGGTTCCGCACCATGGTCTCGCTGGCGCGGATGTCGCGCTCGGCGTCGATGACGTCGCCGGCGACGGAATAGGTCAGGATGATGTCCACCCGGTCGCCGGGCAGGATCAGGCCGCTGAGCCCCGCCACCTCGCCGATCGGGATGGCGATGGCGCGCTTGCCCTGCGGCAGGACCGCGGCGAGGAAGCCGCGCTCGCCGGGCTGGACGATCGCCGAGCGGGCGAGCGGCACGCCCTTGGGCAGCACCTGCCGGGCGACGCTGCCCACCAGGATCTCGGCGCCCGCGTCGTCGGCCACGATCATCTCGGGCGTGACGAGCGATTCGCCGACCGCCATCCGCCCGAGCTGCTCGGGGCGGAGGATCGATCCGGCGGCCAGTTCGACCGCCGGAACGAAGACTTCCTTCGTCTTCGGGGCCTGGGCGACAGCCGGCATGTCGACCGCCTGCACCGGCGCTCCGAGCTGCTGGAACAGGTAGAAGCCGGTTCCGCCCGCCGCGACCAGGGCCGCGAAGATGAAAAGGAAGATGCGCATGGGAAGCGACCCCTCGGTTAGGAATTGGCCGACCTAGTGTCGCGATTACTCCTCCGCGACGACCTCGCCACCGCCGTCAGGGGCCGCGGCCAGCTCGGCGCTCACTTCACCGAAGGTGCCGATCAGGCCTTCGCCGAGCGTCGTCACGGCACCGATGATGGCGACGGCAATGAGCGCGGCCAGCAGGCCGTATTCGATGGCCGTCGCACCCTCGTCGTCGGACCAGAGGCGCTTGGCAAAGTTCAGCGTATTCATCATCTCTTCACTCCTGTACTCAGCTACTCCAGGCGTGTGATCTTCACACGCCGCCTTGTTACCACAACTCTCCCATAAAACAAGACTTCAATACTGATATTTTTCTAGAAACTTGCAGAGTGTAGGGATGAAATCATTTATAGAGCGTTAAATAGCGAAATCGCCGATACTGGCAACGAACTGGCGACGCCGATCAAGACTGGAACGGGCCGGGCGGGCGGTCCGGCAGACGGTCGGTTCCGATCCCCGCCGAAGGGGCTTCGGCGGGTTAAAACGCGGGGCGGGATCGCGCGCTTACGGCGCGGGCGCTTCCATCGCCACCAGGCCGTCTTCGACATCGTTGAAGGTGGTCGCCAGTTCGGTGCCGATGGCTCGCAGCGATACGACGATCGCCATGGCGAGAAGCGCGGCGAGGAAGGCGTATTCGATCGCGGTGGCGGCATCCTCGTTGCGAATCAGGTGCCAGGCGCTCTTCGGGAAGCCTCTCATTTCCGAATACTCCGACGTTACGATTGCGGTGCATGCGAATTGCAGTCGCCCGAGCGTAGGGTCTCGGCATTTAGTCCGCGTTAAGAATTTCCCGCCGATTCAACTCGTATTGTTGGCGACCGAGTTCGGCCGGCGCCTGCCAGGCTTCCGGCAGCCGGCCCGCGGCCGCGACCCATTCCCCGTCCGAGGGAATGTCCTGCCTCCGGGCCGAGGCCACCCGTTCCTGCGGCTGGCGCGGCTCGACCGCCTTCTCGAGGCGCTCGGTGCGCAGCGCGGCCATGCGGTCGGATCCGGTCAGGTGCGGGCCCGCTTCGGGCGTCCGGTCGATGCGGATGATGAGCGGGCCGCGCGACATGCGGACCCGGCTCCTGCGGTTCGGATCCGGCCCCGCCTCGGGTTCGACGGCCGCGGCCACCAGGGGCGAGCCGCCGATGTCGTCCAGGATCCGGTCGAATCGGGCGCGATAGACATTGGCGTATTGCGGCGTGCGCGAGTGATAGGATCCGGCCGCGCGCGACCAGCTGCCGCTCTCGGCATAGAGGTCCTGCAGGAACCGCGCGGCATAGGCCGCGCCGGCCTCGGGGTCGAACATCGCCTCGACGGACGGGAAATTCGCTCCGTGCCAGTGATAGTTGATCTGGAAGCAGCCCACGTCGAAACTGTGGCGCCCTTCCGCGACGCTCTGGCGGGCGAAGGCGAGGGCTTCGTCGCGCGTCCTGAACCAATGCCCCTGCCCTTCGCGGTTGATCGCCCAGGGCCAGGGCCGCAGCCGGCCGCCGTCGCGCCGCCCCGTTTCGGTCAGCGAGATCGCATGGAGCACCTCTTGCGGCACGCCGGAGCGCTGGGAGCCGAGCACGATCGCCCGCTCGCAGAGCGCCGAAGGGTCTGAAGCGCCTGCCGGAAAGGCGAGAAGATGCGCCGCGAGGCATGCGAGAATCGCGAGGCGCGGCCGAAGACCGTACCGGATAGCCATGCGAACCGCCTCCGAATGAACCTGGGTGTTCCCGGTCTACCCCAGCAGGGTTAGCGCGGCCTTATCGCCCGGCGCGGATTCATCGCCCCGCTGCCGAAAGTCCGTAAAATTAGGCGCTTAACGCGCCGTTCAGACAATCCGCGCGAAGGGCGCTGCTCCGGTCCGCGGCCCCGCGATCCCGCATGCCGAACCGATGCCCGGGGCCATGGACCCAGCCTCGGGACAGGAAGAAGGCCGCACCCCGCGCGGCCCGCAGCGCCTCCCTCCGGAGGCGCAAGCCGCAGGGCGAGGGAGGTGTGGCGTCGCCGTCCGCGGCGGATCGGGCCTGGGCGGCGGGCCGGGTTTCGCCAGGCGATCAGGCCGTGCCGCATTTCGCGAGCACGGGCGGGACGAACGGAACAATGCCAGCCATTTCAGTGACTTATACTGTCGTCAAACCGTCAAGGAACTGAAATATAAAGGTCAACAGCGACTTCTATGATGCGGCGAGAGACGGGGAGAGCTTTGCCCCTCTTGATATCGTGAACGCAATCGAACCAGAGTCTCGAGAGGAATTCCCATGAGAACCGGCCTCCACGCAGGCGCAGCGATCGCCGCGCTCATCGCCGTGTCCGCACCCGGCGCCTTCGCGCAGTCCCGCGACCAGATCCGCATCGTCGGCTCCTCCACGGTCTTTCCCTATACCCAGGCCGTCGCCGAGCAATTCGCGGGCATGACCGGCATGAAGGCGCCGGTGGTCGAATCCACCGGCACCGGCGGGGGCATGAAGATCTTCTGCGGCGGCGTCGGCCCGGACCATCCGGACATCACCGGCGCATCGCGGGCGATGAAGGAATCCGAATTCGAGGCCTGCACCGCGGCGGGCGTGGACAGCATCACCGAGGTGCTGATCGGCTACGACGGGCTCTCGATCGCCCATGCCATCGACGGCCCGGACCTCGACCTGAGCAAGGCCCAGCTGTTCCAGGCGCTGGCCTCGGAGGTGGAAGTCGACGGCGAGATCGTCGCCAATCCCTACCAGAACTGGAGCGAGATCGATCCCGCCCTGCCCGACAGCCCGATCCAGGTCTTCGGGCCGCCCCCGACCTCGGGCACGCGCGACGCCTTCGTCGAGCTGGTGATGCACGAGGGCTGCGCCGAATTCGCCGCGATCGAGGCGCTCGACGAGACGCGCAAGGCCGAGGTCTGCGAGCGGATGCGCCAGGACGGCCCCTTCATCGAGGCCGGCGAGAACGACAACCTGATCGTCCAGCGGCTGAACGCCGATCACAACGCCCTCGGCATCTTCGGCTATTCCTTCCTCTACGAGAACACCGATGCGCTGAAGGCCGTCGCGATTGACGGCGTGCTCCCGGAGACCGACACGATCGCCGACGGCTCCTATGCCGTCTCGCGGCCGCTCTTCGTCTACATCAAGAACGCCCATCGCGGCGTCATCCCCGGCCTCGACGACTTCGTCGCCGAATATGTCTCCGAGGACAGCTTCGGCCCCGGCGGCTATCTCGAGGAGCGCGGCCTGATCCCGCTCTCCGACGAGGAGCGCGAGCAGGTGCGCGCCGCGGTCGAGCAGGGCTCGCAGATGGACCGGTTCAACTGACGTCCCGACCGATGCCGCGGCGCGCCCCTGCGCGCCGCGGTCGCCTGAGTCGACCAAGCCTGCGGGGGTCCGGTGTTCTCCTATCTCTTCCTGACGATCATCGTGATGTCCGCGGTCGCCTTCTTCGTCGGCCAGGCCACGGGCAAG
This sequence comes from Amaricoccus sp., assembly GCF_036846665.1. Classification (NCBI taxonomy): domain Bacteria; kingdom Pseudomonadati; phylum Pseudomonadota; class Alphaproteobacteria; order Rhodobacterales; family Paracoccaceae; genus Amaricoccus; species Amaricoccus sp. Next base: position 4,481 of record NZ_DAIUBO010000025.1, read on the forward strand.
CGCTTCGCGGCCGTGGGCGACGCGCCCGACATGCATTCGCTGCCGAGCTACCACGGCGCCTATGTCGCGGTCTGGGTGGGGATCCCCTCGCTGGTGCTCGTGCTCCTCTGGGCGCTCTTCCAGTCGAGCGTCATCGATTCGCTGCTCTGGAGCAGCCTGCCCGACCACCTGACCTCCGGCGCCGACGCGGCCAACCGCAGCCTGCTGCTCTCCGAGATCCGCAACGTCGCCGAGGGGCGGATCTTCTCCGAACCGACGCCCGAGGTCCTCGCCGCCGCCGAGCGCCTGAACGGCTGGCAGGCGATCGTCCGGATCGCGGGCTTCGTGGTCGTGCTCGCCCTGATGGTGGCCGGCCTCTTCTTCGCCCGCGCGCGCCTCGCGCCGAGGTTCCGCGCCCGCAACAGCGTCGAGCGCTTCCTCGACGGCTTCATGGTCCTCTGCGCCCTGGCGGCGATCGTCACCACGATCGGCATCGTCGTCTCGCTGGTCTACGAGGCCTGGGCTTTCTTCAAGCTCGTGCCGCCGCAGGATTTCTTCTTCGGCACGAAATGGGAGCCGCAGATCGCCATCCGCGCCGACCAGATCGCCGGCCAGGGGGCCTTCGGCGCCCTGCCCGTCTTCCTCGGCACCCTGGTGATCTCGGTGATCGCCATGCTGGTGGCGATCCCGACCGGCATCTACACCGCGATCTATCTCAACGAATACGCCTCGAAGCGGGTCCGCCAGACCGTCAAGCCGATGCTCGAGATCCTCGCGGGCGTGCCGACCGTGGTCTACGGCTTCTTCGCCGTGCTGACGGTCGCGCCGGCGATCCGCGAGGCCGGCGGGCTCCTGGGGCTCGCGACCTCGCCCAATTCCGCGCTGGCGGCCGGGCTCGTCATGGGCACGATGATCATCCCCTTCGTCTCCTCGCTCTCCGACGATGCGCTGAACGCGGTGCCGCGCTCGATGCGCGACGGCTCGCTCGCCATGGGCGCGACGCCCGGCGAGACCATGCTGCGCGTCATGCTGCCCGCCGCCCTGCCCGGCATCATGGGCGGCGTGCTGCTCGCGCTCTCGCGCGCGATCGGCGAGACCATGATCGTGGTGATGGCCGCCGGCCTGATCGCCTCGCTCAACGTCAATCCGCTCGATTCGGTGACCACCGTGACGGTGCAGATCGTGACCCTGCTCACCGGCGACACCGAATTCGACAGCCCCAAGACGCTCGCGGCCTTCGCGCTCGGCCTCGTCCTCTTCCTCGTGACGCTCGGGCTCAACGTGATCGCGCTCGGCATCGTGCGTCGCTACCGCGAGCAATACGAATGACCCCGGGCCCAAGGGAGCTCCGACCATGACCGATACGGCCGTCCCCTCCCCGGGTCACGCCCCCTCCGCGGCAGCGCTGGCGCAGCGCCGCCGGCGCTACGCCGCGGACCGCCGGCTCCGGGCCTATGGCATCATCGCGATCACCTTCGCGCTCGGGCTCTTGGCGACCCTCGTCGTCTCGCTCGTGGTGAGCGGCTATCCGGCCTTCACCCAGACCTTCGTGCGCGTCGATTTCCCGATCTCCGAGGATCTCGTCGATCCCGCGGATCCGGGCGAGGGCAATTTCCGCAAGATCATGCAGGAGGGGGTCTCGACGCTGATCCCGGGCGAGCATTCGCCGCGCGAGCTGCGCGCCATGGCCGGCATCCTGACCGACAACACCCAGTTCCTGCTGCGCGACGCGGTGGTGGCCGACCCTTCGGTGATCGGCGGCACGCTCACCATGAAGGTGCCGGTCTCCGACCCCTTCGACCAGCTGAACAAGGGGCTCGTCGACCGCGACACGCCCGAGGACCGGCGGCGGCTCAACGACACCGAGATCGGCTGGTTCGACGCGCTGGTCGACGAAGGCCGGGTGTCGCGGTCGTTCAACTGGGGCCTCTTCACCCATGCCGACAGCCGCTTTCCCGAGATGGCCGGGCTCAAGGGCGCGATCGTCGGGTCGTTCTATGCGCTGCTGGTCTGCTTCCTGATCAGCTTCCCGGTGGGGATCGCGGCCGCGGTCTATCTCGAGGAATTCGCGCCGAAGAACCGCGCCACCGACATCATCGAGGTCAATATCAACAATCTCGCGGCGGTGCCCTCGATCGTCTTTGGCCTGCTCGGCCTCGCGGTCTTCATCCAGATCTTCGGCCTGCCGCGGTCGGCGCCGCTGGTCGGCGGCATGGTGCTGAGCCTCATGACTTTGCCCACCATCATCATCGTGACCCGCAACGCGCTGAAGGCGGTGCCGCCTTCGATCCGCGAGGCGGGCTACGGCGTGGGCGCCTCGCAGCATCAGGTGACGATGCATCACGTGCTGCCGCTGGCCATGCCGGGCATCATGACCGGCACGATCATCGGCCTCGCCCAGGCGCTCGGCGAGACCGCGCCGCTCCTGCTCGTGGGCATGAACGCCTTCATCACCAGCCCGCCGGGCGGGTTGCTCGACGCCTCCACGGCGCTGCCGACGCAGATCTTCATCTGGGCCGACAGCCCGGAGCGCGGCTTCGTGTCGCGCACCTCGGCGGCGATCCTCGTGCTGCTGGGCTTTCTGATCGTGATGAACGCGATCGCCATCTTCCTGCGCCAGCGTCTTGAGCGCACGTGGTAATGCATTGAGGGGACTGGACATGGGAATGCTGGCCGATCCGATGGAAAAGGTGAAACCCGTAGGCGACGCACGGGCCGCGAGCGGCTCCAACAAGGTCTCGACCCGGGACGTCTCGGTATTCTACGGCGAGAAGCAGGCGCTCTTCGACGTCTCGGTCGACATTCCCGCCAATCAGGTGACGGCCTTCATCGGCCCCTCCGGCTGCGGCAAGTCGACCTTCCTGCGCTGCATCAACCGCATGAACGACACGATCCCGATCGCCCGGATGACGGGCGCGATCACCCTCGACGAGATCGACATCTACGATCCGCGCATCGACGTGGTCGAGCTCCGCGCCCGCGTCGGCATGGTGTTCCAGAAGCCCAACCCCTTCCCGAAATCGATCTTCGAGAACGTCGCCTACGGGCCGAAGATCCACGGCATGACCCGCAACAAGTCCGAGCTCGAGGCGCTGGTCACGTCGTCGCTCAAGCGCGCCGGGCTCTGGAACGAGGTCAAGGATCGCCTGCACGAGCCCGGCACCGGCCTCTCGGGTGGCCAGCAGCAGCGGCTCTGCATCGCCAGGGCGATCGCCACGCGCCCCGAAGTCGTGCTGATGGACGAGCCCTGCTCGGCGCTCGATCCCATCGCCACCGCCATCGTGGAGGAGCTCATCGACGAGCTCCGCTCCAACTACACCATCATCATCGTGACCCATTCGATGCAGCAGGCGGCGCGCGTCAGCCAGAAGACGGCGTTCTTCCATCTCGGCAAGCTGATCGAGCACGGGCGCACCGAGGACATCTTCTCCAACCCGCGCGAGAAGCAGACCGAGGATTACATCACCGGCAAGATCGGCTGACACGCGGACGCTCCGCCCGCTTCGCGAAGGGTGCGAGCGGCGCGGCAGGATTTCGACCGCCCTCCGCCGGGCCGAGGCAGTTCCGGGGGCGGGCATGAAGAGAAGGCCACGCTCCGCGCGGCCCGCTGGGCATGCCCCCGGACCGATGACCGCAAGGGCCGCTCCGCCGGCCTTCGGGACGCTTCTCCGCACCCATATCCGCCGGCCCGGGTTCAGGCGAATTGCATCGAAGGCCATCTTGGGAAAAGCTGAACGCAGCAGACCCGGAGATTCGCATGGTTGCCCGCTCCGACGGCGAGATCGCTCGCCGCTCGAACCTGATCGCCGCCATGCCCTCGGACGTGGCGCATGCGATCCTGTCGCAATCGGTCATCCGCACCTATGACCGCGGCGAGACGATCTTTCTCCAGGGCGAGCGCTCCGAGACCTTCTTCATCGTGATCGAGGGCTGGATCAAGCTCTACCGCATCGCCCAGAACGGCGCGGAGGCGGTCGTGGCCTGCTTCAGCGAGGGCCAGAGCTTCGGCGAGGCGGTGGCGCTGCAGCGGGCGGCCTTTCCCGTCACCGCCGAGGCGGTGACCGATTGCCGGCTGATGCATGTGCGCGCCGCCGTGCTCTTCGAGATGATCCAGAACCGGCCCGAGCTCGTGGTCTCGATCATGGCGACGCTCTACCAGCACTTCCAGGCCCTCGTCGCCCAGATCGAGCAGCTCAAGGCCCAGACCGGATCGCAGCGGGTCGCGGAATTCCTGCTCGAGCTCTGCAATTGCGAAACCGGCAGCGCGACGGTGCGGCTGCCCTATGACAAGATCCTGATCGCCGGCCGCCTCGGCATGAAGCCCGAGAGCCTGTCGCGCGCCTTCTCCCGCCTGCGCAAGGTGGGGGTGGCCGTCAACCACAGCAACGCCGCCATCGCGGACGTGGAGCGGCTGCGCGCCTTCGCGGCCCAGGATCCGGCGGAAGCCTGGAGCCGGGTGCAATGACCGCGCGCCTCGCGACGGTGCTCGCGGCGATCGACGCCGCCAATGCCGCCGATCCGACCTTGGAGCGCGATGGCGCGGCGGAGCGGCCCGCGGCGCTGCTCTACGGCGAGCGCATGTCCGCGGAGACGGCGCGGCTCTTTCCCGATGCCTCCGAGCATCTGCGCATCGCCGCGCGCGGGCAGCATGTCGAGCGCTGGCGCATGCCGAGGGCGAGCTATCCCGAGGGCCGCGCCGGCTATCTCGCCTGGCGCACCGCCCAGGCCGCCTCCCATGCCGAGCGGGTCGGCGCCATGATGGCCGAGGCCGGCTACGGTGCAGCGGACATCGACGCCGTCGCCCGCCTGCTGCGCAAGGAGGGCATCAAGCGCAATCCCGAGATGCAGCGGCTCGAGGACGTGATCTGCTTCGTCTTCCTGCGCTGGTACTTCGCGGATTTCGCCGCCCGGCACGACCCGGAGGCCGTGCTGCGCATCGTCGCCAGGACCGCCCGCAAGATGTCCGCCGAGGCCCGCACCCGCGCCCTGGCCGAGTTCGGCGACCTGCCCGCGGATCTCGCCGAGGCGATCCGGGGCTGATCGCCGGCCCCGGGGTCACTGCGCGTCGGGAAGGGGCGGAAGCGTCCGCAGATAGGCGACGACGGCGTCGAGATCCCCGGGCGTCATCTTCGCGAGATAGGGGAAGGGCATCGGCGGCCTGAGCGGCTCGCCCTCCGCGCCGATGCCTTCGGTGATCATCCGCTTGATCTGGTCGTCGCTGTAATGCGCCAGCCCGTCCTCGCTCGAGGTGATGTTGGCGGCGACCGAGACGCCCCAGGGCCCGGGAAACTCGAACCCGCCGCGGCCGAGATCGGTCTCGATCATCGGCCCCTCCGGGCCCATGGGCGTGTGGCATTCGAGGCAATGGGCCACCGGCCCGGCGAGATAGGCGCCGTATTCCGCCGTCGGCCCGCGCGGGATGTCGGCGACATGTTCCACCGGCGGGCCATAGGCCGGCGGCAGCGGGATGCGGTATTCCGACTTCGGATTGTCGCTCGGGATCGCGGGCAGGGTGCGCAGGAAGGCGACCACCGCCGCGAGGTCGGTGTCGCTGAGATGGCGGTAGAAGGTGAAGGGCATCGGCGGTCCGATCAGCGAGCCGTCGGGCCGGATGCCCTCGCGGATCGCCCGCGCGAGCTCGGCGTCGCTCCAGCCCGCGATCTCGCCGGCCGGGGTGATATTGGCCGACCAGGCCGTGAAATCGGGCCCGTCCCAGATCAGCGTCCCGGTGAATTCCTTGTCCATCTCCGGCCCGTCGGGGCCGGTCGGCGTGTGGCAATTGCCGCAGCCCATGGGCCCCCGCACGAGATATTCGCCGCGCTCCACCGGCGTTTCGGCGCCCGCCAGCCCCGCGGTGCCGCAGAGCGCGGCCGCCAGCAGCCCAAATATTCGCGTCACGATTACTTCCCTCCCTCGAGTTGCCGGCTATCCCGACCCCTCAGAAAAGAATTCATACCATTGCGCCCAATTACGGGCAACAAGACTTCACCGCACGACTTTTCGGAAGTGCGGGAAACGCCGAATACTTGCCTTGCGGGACCCGCGGCCCCGGTCCACGGGGGAAGTGGTCGCGTTCGGCGGCGGCAAGGTCTTCCGCGACGGCATGGGCCAGGCCCGGGCCACCCGCCCCGGGGGGGGCCGTTCGCGTCGGCCTTGCCGCAGGCACCGCAGGGCCTCCGTTCCCGCCCTGCCCCGACCGCGCCTCGCGCAACCGTGAAGCGCGGACGGATCGACTTCCGAGGATGTGCCATACCTTGCCTCCGGGGAGGTCGCTCCCCCTGAACGGGACCATCATCATGCGACTTGCGGCAATCCTCGGCGCCTGCGCGGTTCTCCTCACGGCCTGCGCCGGCGCGTCGACCGGCAGCGCCGACCTCATCCCCAGCGGCGGCGCCGCCGGCAGGATGGGACCGGGCTATTGCCATACCGTGCCCGGCAATCCCAACGACCGGCTGCAATGGGACCGCCTCTGCAACCCCTTGCATTAGCCTTCCTGCCCCGGTCCGGACGGACCGGCCGGGCGGCGCCGGAGCGATTGGGCGGTCACCAGCCGAAGGTGCTCGCCCCTGCCCGAGGCGCGTGGCCGCTGGCACGGCGCCGGCCGGAAGCGGCGCCGATCCGGTGGCGCCTGACGAAAGCGGGAGCCTCGATGGCAGAACCGTCCTGACTGTGGCAGGCTTCGGGGCGGAGCAATCGGCTCTTCTCCGAGGGGACAGGTAACTTGCGACTCATGACCAGCCTTGGCGCCTGCGCGCTCGTTCTTGCGGCCTGCGACGGGTCTTCGACCATCGATCCGGATTTCATTCCATCCGGCGGCGCGGTCGGCAGGGAGGGATCGGGCTTCTGCCACACCGTCCCGGGCAACCCGAACGACCGCCCGCAATGGAACAACCTCTGCAACAACGCCGAGGCGGTGATGGACCCGGACGATGACGAATAGGGTGGTTGAAACCGATTGCGCGTCGGTTTGCGAGATCGAGAACAGCCTCTGATTTTAATGGCCTCTCCGGATGTGCGCATGCGCACATCCGGCTGGGATCCGCTTCAGGCGCTCGCCGCCAGCAGGCTCGCGTTGCCGCCCGCGGCCGTGGTGTCGATGCAGAGATGCCGCTCGGCGGCATAGCGCTCCGGGGCGACCGGCGCGGTTTCGAGCGGCACGATCGCACCCGGTCGCGCGGCCAGCGCCCGGCGCAGCGCGCGCAGCCAATCCGCCGGACCGCGTGCGGCCACGAGCGCGAGATCCGGCAATCCGGTCAGCGCCTCCGGCGCCACATGGCCGTCGAGGGCGGCCAGCGGCAGGCCGGACTTCAGGAGCGGCCTGAGCGCCTCGACGGCGCCGGGCGCCACGACCAGCACCGGATTGCCGAGCGCCAGCGCCTGCAGCGCCTGGGCGAGCGCCGCCGCGCCATCGGCCCCGAGGCAGAGCACGCGGCCCCGGGGATGCAGGCCGAGCCGGTTGCTCTCGCCGGTCGGCCCCGGCAGATCCATCGGTGCCGCGGGCAGCCCCGCCGCCGCGCTCAGGGCGGGATGGTCCGCGCCGAGGGCGGCGCGCAGGGCCGCGATCCGGTCGCCCTTGGCCGCCCATGCTCCGGCATCGAGCGTGCCGAAGACCTTCGTCAGCGTCGTCGCGGGGACCTCCGCGCCGCCGGGCGCCGCCGGCTCGGGCGCCTCGGCCGGGCGCTGCAGCCGCGCGAGATAGAAGGGCCCCCCGGCCTTGGGGCCGGTGCCCGACATCCCCTCGCCGCCGAAGGGCTGCGAGCCGACGATGGCGCCGATCTGGTTGCGGTTGACATAGGTGTTGCCCATATGCAGCCGCGCCGTCACGCGCTCGACCCGGTCGTCGATGCGGCTGTGCAGCCCGCAGGTCAGCCCGAAGCCGCGCCCGTTGATGGCGTCCACCACCCGGTCGAGCTCGGCCGCCCGGAAGCTGGCGAGATGCAGCACCGGGCCGAAGACCTCGCGCTCCACCGCGCCGATGCCGTCGACCGCGATGATCGTCGGCGGCACGAAGCGCCCCGTCTGCGGCACTTCGAGCGTCTTGAGCACCTTCTTCGCATTCGCGGCGAGATAATCCCTGATGCCCGCCTCCGCCTCGGAATCGATCACCGGCCCGACATCGGTCGCGATGTCCCAGGGATCGCCGATCGCAAGCACCTCCATCGCCCCCGAGAGCATCTCCAGCACGCGGGCGCGGGCCTCGTCCTGGACGTAGAGCACCCGCAGCGCCGAGCAACGCTGTCCGGCCGACTGGAAGGCCGAGGCGAGCACGTCGCGCACCACCTGCTCGGTCAGCGCGGTGGAATCGACGATCATCGCGTTGAGCCCGCCGGTCTCGGCGATCAGCACCGCGTCGGGTGCGGCATGCTCGGCCAGGGCGCGGTGGATGATCTGCGCCACCTCGGTCGAGCCGGTGAAGACGACCCCGGCGATGTCCGGCGATGTCGTGAGCGGCCCGCCCACGGTCGGCCCGTCGCCGGGCAGGATCTGCAGCGCCGCGGCGGGAACGCCGGCCGCCTGCAGCAGTTCCACCGCCCGCAGCGCGATCAGCGGCGTCTGCTCGGCGGGCTTGGCGATCACGGCATTGCCGGCGCCGAGGCAGGCGGCGACCTGGCCGGTGAAGATCGCGAGCGGGAAGTTCCAGGGCGAGATGCAGACCATCACCCCCCGCGGGCTGCCGGTGGCGGCCTCGGCCGCATCGGCGTAGTAGCGCAGGAAATCCACCGCCTCGCGGATCTCGGCCGTCGCGTCGAGCAGCGTCTTGCCCGCCTCGCGGGTGGCGAGCGACGTCAGCTCCGCCGCGTTCTCCTCGTAGAGATCGGCGGCCCGGCGCAGCACCGCCGCGCGGTCCCGGGCCGGGGTGGCCGACCAGACCGCGAAGCCCTCCTGCGCCGCCGCCAGCGCTGCCGCGACCTCGGCGGGTCCGGCCTCGCGCACATAGCCCACGATGTCGTCGGGGCGGGCCGGGTTGCGCACCGGCTCGCCCTCGCTGCCCCAGACATGGCCCCGCCAATCCTCCCGCGCCGCGATCAGCGGGATGATCGAGGCCGGCTCGTTGACGTTCCAGCCCATGGCGTTCCGCCGCGGCGCGAAGACCGCCTCGGGCGGCGCGATGATCGGATTGGGGATGGAGGAGAGCGCCTCGACCTCGGCGACCGGATCGGCGGCGATCTCTTCCGCCGGAAGCGACTTGTCGACGATCTGGTTCACGAAGGACGAATTCGCGCCGTTCTCCAGGAGCCGCCGCACCAGATAGGCGAGCAGGTCGCGATGCGCCCCCACCGGCGCGTAGATGCGGCAGCGCGTCCTCTCGGTCTCGTGCACGATGCCGTGCAGCGCCTCGCCCATGCCGTGCAGCCGCTGGAACTCGAAGCTGTCGCGATCGCCCGCCATGGCCAGCACCGCCGCCACGGTATGGGCGTTGTGCGTGGCGAATTGCGGATAGATCCGGTCGCGCTTGTCGAGCAGCCGGCGCGCATTGGCCATGTAGCTGACGTCGGTGGAGGGCTTGCGGGTGAAGACCGGAAAGCCCGGCAGCCCGCGCTCCTGGGCGATCTTGACCTCCGCGTCCCAATAGGCGCCCTTGACCAGCCGGACCATGATCCTGCGATCGTGCCGCGCCGCGAGGTCGTAGAGCCAGTCGATCACCGCGCCCGCGCGCCGGCCGTAGGCCTGGATCACCACCCCGAACCCGTCCCAGCCCTTCAGCGCCGGATCGGGCAGCATGGCCTCGATCACGTCGAGCGAGAGATCGAGCCGGTCCGCCTCCTCGGCGTCGATGTTGAAGCCGATGCCGGCCTTCGCCGCGGCGCGCGCGAGCTCCAGCGCCCGCGGCACCAGCACCCGCATCACCTCCTCGCGATGGGTCCATTCATAGCGCGGATGCAGCGCCGAGAGCTTCACCGAGATGCCGGGGCTCGAGCGCACGTCGCCCTTCGCCCCCTTGGCGATGGCGGCGATCGCGGCGGAATAGGCCCTGGCATAGCGGATCGCGTCCGCATCGGTGCGGGCCGCCTCGCCGAGCATGTCGTAGGAATAGGTATAGCCCTTGGCCTCCATCCCGGCGGCGCGATCCATGGCCGCGCCGATGGTCTCGCCGAGCACGAAGGAGCGCCCCATCAGCTTCATCGCCTGGCCCACGGCGGTCCGCACCACCGGCTCGCCCAGCCGGCGCACCATGGCGCGCAGGGCCTTGGCCGGCCGCGAGGGATCGTCGTCGAGCACGCGGCCGGTCAGCATCAGCCCCCAGGTGGCGGCATTCACGAGGCTCGAGGTGGAATGCCCCAGATGCGCGCCCCAGTTCGACGGCTCGATCTTGTCGGCGATCAGCTCGTCGATCGTCTCGGCGTCCGGCACACGCAGGAGCGCCTCGGCGAGGCACATGAGCCCGACGCCCTCGTCCGTCGAAAGCCCGTATTCGGCGAGGAAGGCCTCCATGACCGTGGGCGACGAGCGCTTGCGCACCTGGACCACCAGCTCGGCGGCGCTGCGCACGATCGCCTGGCGCGCCGCCGCGTCGAGGCGGATCCGCTCGATCAGCCCGCGCACCAGCGCGGTCTCGTCGGCATAGGTCAGGGCGCGGATCGTCGCGCGCGCGTCGGGCGGGGTGGCGGTGAGCTTGTCCATGGCGCAATCCTAACTATGGGTCGACGGAATGCGCCGCTTGGCCGGCAGGTCGCCGCGATCGGCGCGGTGTTGCTCGACGCAACATCGCATTACATGGCAAGAGGCGCCGGGGAGATCCACCAAGAAATGCTCGAAGTCGCCTCCGTGTCGAAGTCCTACGCCACGGCCCTGGGTCCGCTGGCCGTGCTCGACGGGGTCACGCTCGCCCTCTCGCCCGGGCGCTCGCTGGCGCTCACCGGCGAATCGGGCAGCGGCAAGAGCACGCTCCTGCACCTGATCGCCGGGCTCGACGCGGTGGACGCCGGCCGGATCCGCGTCGGCCCCGCCGAGGTCACCGCCATGGGCGACGCGGGCCGCTCCGCGCTGCGCCGCGAGGCGATCGGGCTGGTCTTCCAGCAGTTCAACCTGATCCCGAGCCTCGACGTGGCCGCCAACCTCGCCTTCCAGGCGCGGCTCGCCGGCCGTCACGACCCGGACTGGCAGGCGGCGCTGACCCGGCGCCTGGGGCTCGAGGACCTGCGCGCGCGCTATCCCGAGGCGCTCTCGGGCGGCCAGCAGCAGCGCGTGGCCATCGGGCGGGCGCTCGCGGGGCGGCCGGGGCTGATCCTCGCCGACGAGCCCACCGGCAATCTCGACGAGGCGACCGGCGACGCGGTGCTCGACCTGATGCTGGAGCTCGTCGCCGCGAGCGGGGCGAGCCTCCTGATGGTCACCCATTCGACCCGGCTGGCCGCCCGTCTCGACGCGCAGGCGGTGCTGCGCCAGGGCCGCATCGCCCGATGAGGGCCTGGACGACGCTCCGGGCGCTTATGGGCCATTGGCGGCGCCATCCGGTGGAATGCCTCACCCTGCTCGCCGGGCTCGCGGTCGCCACCGCGCTCTGGAGCGGCGTGCAGGCGCTCAATGCCGAGGCCCGCGCCAGCTACGCCCGCTCCGCCGCGCTGCTCGGCACCGGCTCGCTGGCGAGCGTGGTCGCCGAGGACGGCGGCCGCTTCGCCCGCGAGGATTTCGTCGCGCTGCGGCTCCTCGGCTGGCCGGTGACGCCCCTGCTCGACGGCAGGCTCACCCGGGACGGCGAGAGCCTGCGCATCATCGGCGTCGATCCGATCACCCTGCCCGCTTCGGCTTCGGCGCTCCGGATCGGCGAAGGCGACGAGCGGCTGACCGACTTCCTGCTGCCGCCCCATCTCGCGCTCGCCGCACCCGAGACGCTCGCAAGGCTCGGCGCGCCGGCCGACCTGCCGCCGCTCGCCGCCTCCGAGACGCTGCCGCCCGACACCCTCGTGGTGGACATCGGCGTGGCCGAGCGGCTGCTCGACGCCGAAGGCCGGGTCTCGCGCCTGCTCCTGCCGCCCGAGCGCGCCGGCGAGCCGCTGCCCGCACCCCTGGCCGCGCGCCTGCGCATCCAGCCCGAGGATGCCGAAAGCGATCTCGACCGGCTCACCGCGAGCTTCCATCTCAACCTCGCCGCCTTCGGCTTCCTCGCCTTCGTCGTCGGCCTCTTCATCGTCTATTCCGCCATTGGCCTCGCCTTCGAGCAGCGCAAGCCGATGATCCGCACCCTGCGCGCCTGCGGCGTCTCGGCGCGGTTGCTGACCGGCGCCATGCTCGCCGAAACGATCGGCTTCGCGCTCCTCGGCGGCGCGCTCGGGATCGTCGCGGGCTACGGGATCGCGGCCGCGCTGCTTCCGGACGTGGCGGCCTCGCTCGAAGGGCTCTACGGCGCCACCCTGCCCGGCCGGCTCAGCCTCGATCCTGCCTGGTGGCTCGCCGGCATGGCGCTCTGCCTGGCCGGCGCGCTGGCGGCGGCGGGCGGCAGCCTCTGGCGCGCCGCACGCCTGCCGGTGCTGGCGCCGGCGCAGCCGCAGGCCTGGCTCGCGGACCAGCGCCGGGGGATGCGGCGCCAGCTGGTCGCGGCGGCGCTGCTCGCCGCCGGATCGCTGGCGGCGCTGGCGCTCGGATCCGGGCTCGCCGCCGGCTTCGCGGTCCTGGGCGGGCTCCTCGTCTCGGCCGCCCTGGCGCTGCCCGCGCTGCTCGCCTCAGTCCTCGCCTTCGGCCATCGCCGCGCGCGCCGCCCGGTGGCGGAATGGGCCTGGGCCGACGGCCGCCAGCAGCTTTCCGGCCTCTCGCTGGCCTTGATGGCGCTCCTGCTCGCGCTGGCGGTCAATCTCGGGGTCGGCACCATGGTCGAGAGCTTCCGGCGGACCTTCGACGCCTATCTCGACCAGCGCCTGGTCTCGGAGCTCTACGTCACCGGCCGCGACGGTGCCGAGGCCCGCGACATCGCCGCCTGGGCCGCGGCGCGGCCGGAGGTCGCGGCCGTGCTGCCGATCTGGCGCGCCGAATCGCGCTTCCGCGACTGGCCGCTGGAGATCTACGCCTTCGCCGACCATGCCAGCTACCGCGACAACTGGCCGCTCGTCGCCGGCCTCCCCGACGCCTGGGATCGCGTCGCCGCCGGCGAGGCGGTGCTCGTCTCCGAGCAGATGGCCCGTCGCTTCGGCCTCGGGCCCGGCGACCGTCTGACCCTGCCGACGCCGGGCGGCGGCTGGGAGGTCGGTCTGGCGGCGGTCTATCGCGATTTCGGCAACCCCGAGGCCCAGGTCATGGTTTCCCGCGAGGCCTTCGCGCTGCACTGGCCCGAAGGCGACCACCGACGCATGGGCCTGCGTGCGGCGCCGGAGGCGGTCCCTGGACTGGCCGCGGCACTTGCCGCAAGCTTCGGACTCGGGGACGAGCAGATCGTCGATCAGCGCGCGCTCAAGGCCCTCTCGCTGCGCATCTTCGAGAAGACCTTCGCGATCACCATCGCGCTGAATGCGCTGACCCTCCTCGTCGCCGGCGTGGCACTGCTGACGAGCCTGCTCGCGCTCTCGGATCTCAGATTGCTCCAGCTCGCCCCGCTCTGGGCGCTCGGGCTGACCCGCGCGCAGCTCGCGCTGCTCGAAATGGGCAAGCTGCTGGGGCTCGCGGCGCTGACCGCCTGCGCCGCCCTGCCGCTCGGCCTCGCCGTCGCCTGGGTCCTGACCGCCGTCGTCAACGTGCGCGCCTTCGGCTGGCGCCTGCCGGTGGAATTCCTGCCGGGGCAATGGGGGAGGCTCTTCGTTCTGGCGCTCCTCTGCGCCTTCGTCGCCGCGCTCTGGCCCATCTGGCGGCTGCGGCGCGCCTCGCCGCTCACCTTGCTCCAGGGCTTCAGCAATGAGCGCTAAGACCCTCGTTCTTTCGGCCTTCTTTCCAGTTGCCGCCCTTGCCCAGAGCTATGCCGGCCTCGGCGGCGAGGCGGGGGGCTATCTCCCCGTCACCCGCCCCGCCGCGCTGGCATTCCCGCGCGACCACGGGCCGCATCCGGGCTTCCGCATCGAATGGTGGTACCTGACCGCCAATCTGAGCGACGCCGACGGGACCGATTTCGGCATCCAGTGGACGCTCTTCCGCATCCCGCTCTCGCCCGCGCCCGAGGCGCCGGGATGGCAGTCCAACCAGATCTGGATGGGCCATGCCGCGCTCACCCATGCGGACGAGCACCGCTATGCGGAGACCTTCGCCCGTGGCGGAATCGGCACGGCGGGCGTTCAGCTTGCCCCCTTCCGCGCCTGGATCGACGACTGGCGCATGACCGCCCTGCGCGGCCCCGGCGATGCGCTCGCCGCGATCGCGCTGACCGCCGGCGGCGAGGGCTTCGCCTACGACCTCCAGGCCTCCGCGGACCTGCCGCCGGTGCCGCAGGGCGAGGAAGGCTACAGCCTGAAGGCGCCGGGCGGAGCGGCCTCCTATTACTACAGCCAGCCGTTCTATGCCGTGGAGGGCAGCCTCGAGCTCGATGGCCGCAGGATCCCGGTGACCGGACAGGCCTGGCTCGACCGCGAATGGTCGAGCCAGCCGCTCCGCCCCGACGATGCCGGCTGGGACTGGTTCTCGCTGCATCTCGCGACCGGCGAGAAGGTCATGGCCTACCGCTTCCGCAAGACCGACGGCAGCGCCAACCTCGCCGGCACCTGGATCGACGCCGGGGGCCGGCCGAGCCCGCTCGGCGACGCCGAGATCGCCATCACCGAACGCGCCCGCAGCACCGTCGCCGGGCGCGCGGTCCCCACCGCCTGGCATGTCGAGATACCCTCCCGCGGCTTCGCGGTGGACACCGAACCCCTGAATCCGCAAAGCTGGATGGGGACGACCTTCGCCTATTGGGAAGGGCCGATCCGCTTCGAGGGCAGCCACGACGGGCGGGGATACCTGGAAATGACGGGGTACGAATGATGGATGCCGACCTTGAGCCGAGCCTGAACGTGCTGGGCGGGCCGCTGAAGCCCTGCTCCTTCGATCCGATGACCGGCTTCTTTCGCGACGGCTGCTGCAACACCGGCCCCGAGGATCGCGGCCGCCACACCGTCTGCGTCCGCCTGACTGCGGATTTCCTCGCCTTCAGCCGGGCGCGCGGCAACGACCTCTCGACGCCGCGGCCCGAATACGGCTTCCCCGGCCTGCGCCCCGGCGAGCGCTGGTGCCTCTGCGCCGAGCGCTGGATGGAGGCCTGGCGGGCCGGCAAGGCGCCGATGGTCGTGCTGGCCAGCACGCATCAATCGATGCTGCGCCATGTCTCGCTCGAGATCCTGAGCGAGCACGCCGTGCCGGGCACCGCGCCGACCCGGCACTGAGCCGTCGCGGGGTCAGAGCATCCAGGAGGCCGGCCGCCTCTCGAGGAACGCCGCGATGCCTTCCGCGGCCTCGGGCGTCTCCCAGGTCGCGACCAGCCGGTCGATCGAGGCCTCGATGACGCTCGCGTCGATCCGCGGCCCCAGGGAGCGCGCCAGGCGCTTGGCCGCGGCGACCGCGGCGGGCGCGGCGGCGAGATAGGGCGCGACCTCGGCCTCCACCGCGGCATCGAGATCCGCCGCCGCCACGACCCGCGTCGCGAGATGGAGCCTGAGCGCCTCGCCGGCATCGAAGACCCCGCCCGAGAAGAACACCGACCGCGCCGGCCCCTCGCCCATGCGCGCGATGACATAGGGCGCGATCGTCGCCGGGATCAGCCCCAGCCGCGTCTCCGTCAGCCCGAACCGCGCGCCCTCCGCCACCACCGTGGCGTCGCAGACCGCCATGAGCCCGACGCCCCCGCCATAGGCCGCCCCGTGCACGCGCCCGATCAGCGGCTTCTCGAGGGTGTTGAGGGCGGCGAGCATGTCCGCCAGCCGCCGCGCCTCGACCCGGCGCCCGGCGCCGTCCGCCGCGACCTGCGCCCGCATCCAGCCGAGATCGCCGCCGGCGCAGAAGCTCGCGCCGTTGCCGCCGAGCACCACGACGCGGATCGCGGCATCGGCATTGATCCTGCCGGCGGCGGCGGCGAGCGCGTCGCAGGTCTCGCCGGCGAGCACGTTGTGCCGCTCGGGCCGGTCGAGCGTCAGCCGCGCGACCCCGCGCGCATCGGTCTCCAGAGTGAAATGCGGCCGGTTCATCGCCGGGCCGGCCCGCCGGGACCGGCACGACCCCCTTTTCCGGTCAGGCGGAGCCCACGTGACGGCGCAGGACCGCGGCGACCCGCGGGTCGCGCACCAGCCGGTCCGCCCCCCAGAGGCGCAGCGCCTCCTTCGATGCAAGCGATTCGCCGGTCGCCTCGCGCAGGATCGCGCCGAGGCTCGG
The DNA here is from genome assembly GCF_036846665.1 of Amaricoccus sp. Lineage (NCBI taxonomy): Bacteria > Pseudomonadati > Pseudomonadota > Alphaproteobacteria > Rhodobacterales > Paracoccaceae > Amaricoccus > Amaricoccus sp. The sequence goes on from NZ_DAIUBO010000025.1 coordinate 20,720, forward strand.
CCCTTCCATCGGCGCCATGCCACGGGCAATAAGGCGTTCGTTGATGCGGGCGTCGGTCGCCAGTACGACGAGAGCGCGGTCTTGCATCGTGCTTCCTCCCAGAAGTCGTCTCGTTGCTTGGGAAGCACAATAGCTCAACTCCCGGTAGTTTGAAAGCTTGACATTGACGAAGTTTGAATCGACCTGTGCGAATCGAGGAAACCGGCCAAAATCCGCCCGCGCCCGCCCGCCGGGCGCTCATGTCGCGGCCCGGAACGACCGTGCGAAACCCGCGGTCTCCGCGAGCCTCTCCGGGTCGAGCCCGGTCTCGAACCCGAGCGCCGCCAGCCGGGCCGCCACCGCCTCGCTCGCCACGTTCCCCGGCGCTCCCGGCGCGAAGGGGCAGCCGCCCAAACCCCCGACCGAGGCGTCGAAGACCCGCAGGCCCCGCTCCAGCGCGACCTCGATATTGGCCATGGCCCGGCCGCCGGTATCGTGGAAATGGCCGGCCAGCCGCTCCGGCCCGACCACCCCGAGCACCGCATCGAGCATCGCGCCGATCCGCTGCGGCGTGCCGCGGCCGATGGTATCGCCCAGGCTGATCTCGTGGCAGCCGAGGGCGAGCAGGCTGCGCACCACCGCCACCACCGCCTCCGGCGCGATGCTTCCCTCGAAAGGACAATCGGTTATGCAGGAAACATAACCCCGCAGCGGAACGCGGTCGCGCCGCGCTGCCTCCGCGACCGGGGTGAAACGCTCGAGGCTGCCCCCGATCGAGGCATTGACGTTGCGCTGGCTGAAGCTATCCGAGGCGGAGGTGAAGATCGCCACCTCGTCACAGCGTGCGGCATGCGCGGCGCCATAGCCCTGGAGATTCGGCACCAGCGCCGAATAGGCGATGCCCGGCCGGCGCTCGATCCCCGCCATCACCGCCGCGCCATCGGCCATCTGCGGCACCCGGTCGGGGCTGACGAAGCTCGCCACCTCGATCCGCGAAAACCCGCAATCGCTCAACCGATTGATCAGCTCGATCTTGGAATCCGTCGGAATCGGCCGCGTCTCGTTCTGCAGCCCGTCCCGAGGGCCGACTTCATAGATCGTTACGCGATCAATCATCCTGCGATCCGAGCCGGATCATAACCGTTCCCTCCGTGACCTGCTGGCCCGCGGCAACGGCGACCTCCGCCACGGTGCCGTCCCTTGGCGCGGTCAGCGCATGCTCCATCTTCATCGCCTCGAGCACGACTAGGACGTCGCCGGCGGCCACCTGCGCCCCGGTCTCGACCGCGAGATGGCGCACGAGTCCCGGCATCGGCGCGCGGATCTCGTCGCCCGACCCCTGGACCTCTCCCGCTCCCGCCAGCGGATCGGGGCGCCGCAGCCCATGCGCCTCCGCACCCTCGAAGATCGTGAGGCTGCGCCCCGCGCGCGCGAGGCCGAAACGCCGTGCCACCCCATCGATGCGGCAGGCGAGTTCGCCGCCCTCGCAACGATCGACCGCAACCTCCTGTCCGGCCGCGAGAAACCGGCCCGGACCGCGCACCTCCAGCGCGACCGTCTGGCGCTCCCCCTCCGCCTCCAGCACCACCTGGCGCCGCAGCGGCGCCCAGAGCGCAAAGCCGGCCAGCGGATCGGCGCAGGCCTCCAGCCCCTCGGCGGCGATCGCCGCGACGGCGAGCAGACCGGCGTCACGGGCCGCCGGCGGGGTCAGCGCGTCGATGTTTCGCTCGATGAGCCCGGTATCGACCCGTCCCGCCACGAAATCCGCCTGCCGCGCCAGCCGGGCGAGAAAGCCGAGATTGGTCACCGACCCGGCGACGCGGCTCGCCTCGAGCGCCCGGGCGAGCGCGCCGAGGGCGGTCGCCCGCGTCGGCCCGTGCACGATGAGCTTGGCGATCATCGGGTCGTACCAGGGGCTTATCGCATCCCCGGCGCGGATGCCGGCATCGACGCGGACCCCGGGCGGAAAGGCGAGATGCGTGAGCGTCCCGATGGCCGGCAGGAAGTCGCGCGCCGGATCCTCGGCATAGAGCCGCGCCTCGAAGGCATGGCCCGAGATCGCGAGCGCCTCCTGCCGCAGCGGCAGCGGCTCCCCGGCGGCGACGCGCAGCTGCCATTCCACCAGATCGACCCCGGTGATCGCCTCGGTGACGGGATGCTCGACCTGCAGCCGGGTGTTCATCTCCATGAACCAGAAGCCGTCGGGATGCAGCGCGCGGCTGCCGTCGACGATGAACTCGACCGTCCCCGCACCGGAATAGCCGATCGCCTGCGCCGCCCTGACCGCCGCCTCCCCCATGGCCTCGCGCATCACCGGCGTCATGCCCGGCGCCGGCGCCTCCTCGATCACCTTCTGGTGGCGGCGCTGCAGCGAGCAGTCCCGCTCGAAGAGATGCACGGCGTCGCCGAAGCCGTCGCCGAAGACCTGGATCTCGATATGGCGTGGTGCCGTGACGTATTTCTCGACCAGCATCGCTTCGTTGCCGAAGGCGCCCTGCGCCTCGCGCCGCGCCGAGGCCAGCGCCGCGGCGAAATCGCGCGGATGCCCGACCCGGCGCATGCCCTTGCCACCGCCGCCCGCCACCGCCTTGATCAGCACCGGATAGCCGATCAGCGCCGCCTGTTCGGCGAGATAGCCGGGATCCTGCTCGGCGCCGTGATAGCCCGGCACCACCGGCACGCCGGCCTCCGCCATCAGCGCCTTGGCCGCGTCCTTCAGCCCCATGGCCCGGATCGCCGCCGCCGAGGGCCCGATGAAGACGAGCCCCGCCGCCGCGACCCGCTCCACGAAGTCCGGATTCTCCGACAGGAAGCCGTAGCCGGGATGGATCGCTTCCGCGCCGGTCTCCAGCGCCGCCGCGATGATGCGCTCGCCGTTGAGGTAGCTCTCCGCCGCCGGCGCCAGGCCGATGCGGACCGCCGCATCCGCCATCGCCACGTGCTTCGCGCCGGCATCCGCGTCGGAATGGACCGCCACCGTATCCACCCCGAGCCGCCGGCAGGTCGCCATCACCCGGCAGGCGATCTCTCCCCGATTGGCGATCAGCACCCGCTGGAACATCACCGACCTCCAGGAAGCGTTAGCACCAGCCCCCACGCAGGGATCCGAAGTACCGGCGCCCGTTTCCGCTCTTCACCATGGCGGTCGCCACCCGTTGTCCCCCGAGACGCATGTCCGCGAGCCACCGCCCGAAGTGGTCGTGTCCTTGGAAGCCCACCTCCACCGGTGTCTGCCGGGCCAGGTTTCTCAGGGCCTGCGTCGCTCGCAGAGCCGCGGCATGTTCCGCCTCGCACATGGGCGAGAAGAGTTCCGGTGCATCGTAGCCCACGATCCGCACCCGCATCGTCCCGCGCCCCGGACAAGCGAGATCGACGGTGTCCCCGTCGATCGCCCGCACCATACGGCAGTCCGAACGCATGGCCCGCATCGACGACATCCTGTCGTCCACGGCCGGCGCCAGCAGCGCGTAGCCGCCCGAGAGGAGCGCAAAGGCCGCGATCCAGAACAGCGCGGCCTGCAATTCCGTCCTGCCGCGCCGCCAGCGCCCGCGGGAAATCCGGCGAGGCCGCCTGAAAGGCACGACCTTCCTTCTCATGCCGCGCTGCGGCTTCGGCGGGGTCCAATGGGTCCGCGATTCTTCGCCATGTCGCGCCTCCGGGCGCCCAGCCTGCCCCCGCCTTGGAGAAGAAATTCTTAACGCTCACATCCGGAACACGCCGAAGCGCGTCTCCCCGATGGGCAGGTTGAGCGCCGCCGCCAGGCTCAGCGCCAGCACCGCCCGGGACTTCCTCGGGTCGATCACCCCGTCGTCCCAGAGCCGGGCGCTGGCATAGAGCGGATGCGACTGGCGCGCGAACATCTCCAGCGTCGGCGCCTTGAACGCCGCCTCCTCCGCCGCGCTCCAGCTGCCGCCGCGCCGCTCGATCCCCTCGCGCCGCACCGCGGCGAGCACGCCCGCCGCCTGCTCGCCGCCCATCACCGAGATGCGGCTGTTGGGCCAAGTCCAGAGGAAGCGCGGCTGGAAGGCCCGCCCCGCCATGCCGTAGTTCCCGGCCCCGAAGGAGCCGCCGACCAGCAGCGTGACCTTCGGCACCGCCGTGGTCGCCACCGCCGTCACCAGCTTCGCCCCGTGCCGCGCGATGCCCTCGTTCTCGTAGCGCCGCCCGACCATGAAGCCGGTGATGTTCTGCAGGAACACCAGCGGGATGCGCCGCTGCGAGCACAATTCGACGAAATGCGCGCCCTTCACCGCGCTCTCCGAGAAAAGCACGCCGTTGTTCGCCACGAGCCCGACCGGAATGCCCGCCACATGCGCGAAGCCGCAGACCAGCGTCGCCCCGAACCGCGCCTTGAACTCGTCGAAGCGCGAGCCGTCCACCAGCCGCGCGATCACCTCGCGGATGTCGTAGGGCGTGCGCAGATCCGCCGGCACCACGCCGAGGATCTCGTCCGGATCGCAGGCCGGCTCCTCGGGCGCCTGCATCGCCACATGGGGGCGCCGGGGCCGGTTCAGCCCCGCCACCGCCTGCCGCGCCAGGGCAAGCGCATGCGCGTCGTCGTCGGCGAGGTAATCCGCAACGCCCGAGAGCCGCGTATGCACGTCGCCGCCGCCGAGGTCCTCGGCGCTCACCTCCTCCCCGGTCGCGGCCTTCACCAGCGGCGGGCCGGCGAGAAAGATCGTGCCCTGGTCGCGCACGATGATGCTCACATCCGCCATCGCCGGAACATAGGCCCCGCCCGCGGTGCAGGATCCCATCACCACCGCGATCTGGGGGATGGCGCGGGCCGACATCTGCGCCTGATTGTAGAAGATGCGCCCGAAATGCTCGCGGTCGGGAAAGACCTCGTCCTGGTTCGGCAGGTTCGCCCCGCCGCTGTCCACCAGATAGATGCAGGGCAGCCCGTTCTCCGCCGCGATCTCCTGGGCGCGCAGGTGCTTCTTCACCGTCAGCGGATAATAGGTCCCGCCCTTCACCGTGGCGTC
>NZ_DAIUBO010000026.1:0-25375 GCF_036846665.1 Amaricoccus sp.
AACCCCAGACCCCACAGGAGACCCCGCATGACCCGCACACCTGACCGCCGCCCCCGCAAGCTCGTCGCCGGGCTGCTCGCCTCGGCGCTGGCGCTCGCTCCCGTGCTGACCCCGATCCTGGCCACGCCCGCGCAGGCCTTCTTCGGCTTCGGGGGGCGCATCGTCTACGACCCGCGCAACCACGCCGAGAACATCCTCTCGGCCGCCCGCGCCATGGAGCAGATCAACAACCAGATCCTGCAGCTTCAGAACGAGGCGCAGATGCTGCTGAACGACGCGCTGAACCTCGCGAGCCTCCCGCATTCCTCGCTCGCCCGCCTGCAGGAGGCGGTCGCCGAGACGCAGCGCCTCCTGTCCGAGGCGGGCAGCCTCGCCTTCGACGTCGCCGCCATCGAACAGGCCTTCACGCAAGACTACGGTGCCGCCGCCGGGCGCGGCGACTTCGATGCGATGATCGCCGGGGCCCGCCAGCGCTGGGAGACCTCGGTCGCAGGCTTCGAGGATGCCCTGCGCGTTCAGGCGGGCGTCGTCGGCAACATCGAGGCTGCCCGCAGCCAGATGGAGGCGCTGGTCCGCGAGAGCCAGGGCGCGGTCGGCGCGCTGCAGGCCGCGCAGGCCGGGAACCAGCTCCTGGCGCTGCAGTCGGCGCAACTCGCGGACCTGACCGCCGCCATCGCCGCCCAGAACCGGGCGGTGGCGCTGGAGGCCGCGCGCGCCACCTCGGCGGAGGCGCAGGCCCGCGAGAACCTCGCCCGCTTCCTCGACTACGGCACCGGTTACACGCCCGGCACCGCCCGTATGTTCCGGAACTGAGGCGATGCAGTTCGGCGCGCCGCAGACCCTCAAGCTCATCGCCCTCGGCCTTGGCTTCGCGGCCGCACTGGCCGCGCTGGTGGAACTGAGCCGCAACGCGGGGCACGACCGCACCACCCCCGCGGCCGAGGCCGACCCGCTGCGCGCCACGCTCGAGCGCTGCCGCGACCTCGCGCCCGAGGACTACGCAAGCGCCGCCGACTGCCGCGCCGCCTGGGAGGAGTCTCGGCGACGCTTCTTCGGCCTGCCGCCTGCGCCCGAAGCCGGGCCGGGCGCAGGCCCGGCCGGGAGGGAGTGACCCCATGGGCGGCGTCGGTGTCATCGACCGGTTTCTCGAGGTCTTCGCCTCCTACATCGATTCCGGCTTCGGCCTGCTGGGTGGCGACGTCGCCTTCCTCGCCACCACGCTGATCGTCATCGACATCACGCTCGCCGCACTGTTCTGGGCCTGGGGTGCGGATGACGACATCATCGCGCGGCTGGTGAAGAAGACCCTCTTCGTCGGCGTCTTCGCCTTCCTGATCGGCAACTGGAACGACCTGGCCCGCATCGTCTTCGACAGCTTCGCGGGCCTCGGGCTTGTGGCCACCGGCGGCACCATTGGGGCAGGGGAACTGCTGCAGCCCGGCCGCATCGCGCAGGTCGGGCTCGAGGCCGGGCGGCCGATCCTCGACGCGATCGCAGGCCTCATGGGCTTCGTCGCCTTCTTCGAGAACTTCGTCCAGATCGCGATCCTGATGTTCGCCTGGGCGGTGGTGCTGCTCGCGTTCTTCATACTGTCGATCCAGCTCTTCGTCACGCTGATCGAGTTCAAGCTCGCCACGCTCGCGGGCTTCGTGCTGGTCCCCTTCGGCCTTTTCGGCAAGACCGCTTTCATGGCCGAGCGGGTGCTGGGCCTCGTCATCTCCTCGGGCGTCAAGGTGCTGGTGCTGGCCGTCATCGTCGGCATCGGTTCGACGATCTTCGGCGAGTTCACCGCAGGCTTTGCTGGCCCGCCGACGATCGAGGAGGCGATGTCGGTGGTCCTCGGCGCGCTGGCGCTGCTGGCCCTTGGCATCTTCGGCCCCGGCATCGCCAACGGCATCGTCTCGGGCGGCCCGCAGCTTGGCGCAGGTGCCGCCGTCGGCACCGGCCTCGCCGTCGGTGGCGCAGCGGTGGGTGGCGTTGCCGCCACGCGCATGGGTCTTGCCGCCGTGGGTTCTGCTGGCCGCGGCGCCACGGCGCTCGGCGCCGGTGGCGCGACCGCCTATCAACTGGGCGCAGCCAGCCGGGCCACGACCGCCGGTAGGGTGGCCGGTGGCACCGCCGCCATGGGCCGCGCTGGGGTCGTCACCGCGATCAACCCGCTACGCCGCGCGCTGTCCGAGAGCGCCCAGTCCGGCCGCAGCGCCGCCCATACCGCGCTCACCGGCGGCGGGCCATCCGCGGCCCCCGCCGGAGGCGGCCCGCCCGCCTGGGCCAAACGCATGAAGCGCCAGCAATCCCTCCATCACGGCCTTGCCACTACCGCCCATGCCCTCCGCTCGGGCGATCACGGCGGCGGCGGGGCCTCTGTCAGCCTGTCCGAGAGGTCCTGAGCCATGTTCCGACGCCCATCCCTGCGCTACGCCACCACCCCCGAACCCGTCACCCCCTACCAGAAGGCGGCCCAGGTCTGGGACGAGCGCATCGGTTCGGCCCGCCTGCAGGCCCGCAACTGGCGGCTGATGGCCATGGGCTGCCTCGCGCTCTCGGCCGGGCTCTCCGCCGCCCTCGTCTGGCAAGCGGCGCGCGGCACCGTGGTGCCTTACGTCGTCGAAGTCGACACTCTCGGCGCCGCGCAGGCCGTCGCCCCGGCGGTCGCGGACTTCCGCCCGACCGACCCACAGATCGCCTGGCATCTCGCCCGCTTCATCGAGAATGTCCGCCAGCTGCCCGCCGATCCGGTGGTGCTGCGCCAGAACTGGCTACGCGCCTATGACTTCGCGACCGACCGGGGCGCGGTGGCGCTCAACGACCATGCCCGCCGCGACGACCCCTTCGCCCGGGTCGGCGATACCCAGGTCTCGGTCGAGATCTCCAGCGTCATCCGGGCATCAGAGACGAGCTTCCGCATCGCCTGGATCGAACGCCGCTATGTCGGCGGCCAGCTCGCCGCGACCGAGCGCTGGACCGCGATCCTGACCGTGGTGATCCAGCCGCCCCGCACCGCCGAGCGCCTGCGCGCCAACCCGCTCGGCGTCTTCGTCCATGCCATCAACTGGTCGCGGGAGAGCGCGTCATGAAAGCCTCGCTGACCGTCCTCCTCCTCGCCGCCACCGCGCTCACCGCCTGCACCCGCGCCAACCTGCCCGAGATCGCCTATGACGACCGCGTGCCCACGCTGGCGCCGCCCCCGGCACCCGCTTTCGAGGCACCCCCGCGCCCCGTCCACATGCCGCCCGCCTGGACCCCGGCGCGCGGCGGCGATCCCGAGGCCACCACCACCGAGGCGCGCATCCTCGCCGCCAATGCCGCGGCCCGCGTCGAGCCCCGGCGCGAGGGTTACTACAACGCGCTGCAGGTCTTCCCCTGGTCCGAGGGCGCGCTTTACCAGATCCACGCCGCACCGGGGCAGATCACCAGCATCGCGCTGGAGCCCGGCGAGCGGCTGACCGGCCCGGGTCCCATCGCCGCCGGTGACACCGCGCGCTGGATCATCGGCGACACCACCAGCGGCGCGGGCCGGACCGCCCGGGTGCATATCCTCGTCAAGCCCACACGGCCCGGCATCTTCACCAACCTCGTCGTCAACACCGACCGGCGGACCTATCACCTCGAACTGCGCGCCAGCGACGAGGTCTGGATGCCCGCCGTCGCCTGGGCCTATCCCGACACCCCCGCCATGGCCCGCCCGCTCCTGCCGCGCCCGCCCGCGATCCCGCCCGAGGCCGACCGGCGCTACCGCTACGCGCTCTCGGGCGCCAACCCGCCCTGGCGTCCGGTCTCGGCCTTCGATGACGGGCGCCGGGTCTACATCGTCTTCCCGCCTGGGATCGCGCAGGGCGAGATGCCGCCCCTCTTCGTGATCGGCCCCGATGGCGGGCCCGAGATCGCCAATACCCGCGTGCGCGGCAATGTGCTGATCGTCGACCGGCTCTTCGCCGCCGCCGAGCTGCGCCTCGGCACCGGGCGGCAGGAGGTGGTGCGCATCGCGCGCACCGATGGTCGACCGCCCGCGCCACGCCACGCCCCCCAAGCCGAGGAGCAGGGCCGATGACCACCCCCGACCGCCCACAGACCGAGGCCGAGATCGCCCGGGAACTCCGCCTGCGTCCCGATCCGCCCCGTGTGATGCGCCTGTCGCGCAAGGCCATCGCGCTCGCCACCGCCCTTGGCGGGCTGGGGCTCGGCGCGATCCTGATCGTCGCCCTGCAGGACCGCCGTGGCCCCGACACGCAGACCGAGCTCTTCTCGACCGAGCGCATCCCCACCGCCGAGGGCCTCACCCGGCTGCCCGGCTCCTATGCCGACATTCCCCGTCTCGGCCCGCCGCTGCCCGGCTATCTCGGCCGCCCCACCGTCGCGGCGCAGGACCGCGGCGTCGCCGTGCCCACCAGCCCGGTGATGACCGGCCCCGCGCCCGTCGACCCCGACGAACAGCGCCGCCTGCAGGAGATCGAGGCCGCCCGCCTCAGCGGCCTCTTCGCCGATGCGCAGACCGTCCCGCGCGGCGGCGCACCTGCCGCCCCGCCACCCGCCGCACTGGGGATGTTCCCGACGCTGTCCGCCGGTGCCGGCGCTCCCGATTCCGTGGCCGAACGCGAGGCCTTCCTGATCCGCTCGACCGGCCGCGACCCCGTCAGTGCCGAGCGTCTCGCCCCGCCGCCCAGCCCCTACATCCTGCAGGCGGGCAGCGTCATCCCGGCTGCGCTCATCACCGGCCTGCGCTCCGACCTCCCCGGCCAGATCGCCGCCCAGGTCACCGCCCCGGTCTACGACAGCCCGTCCGGCCGCTATCTGCTGATCCCGCAGGGCGCGCGCCTGCTCGGCGAATACGACAGCCGCATCGCCGCCGGACAGACCCGCCTCCTGCTGGTCTGGACCCGCCTCATCCTGCCCGACGGCCGCTCCATCGCCCTGACCCGCGAGCCCGGCGCCGATGCCTCCGGCGCCGCCGGCCTCGAGGACCGCGTCGACAACCATTGGCGCCGCATCCTCCTGGCCGCGGGCCTTGCCACGCTCCTTAACCTCGGCCTTGAACGGAGCAGCGACAGCGAAGACGACGTCGCCCGCGCCATCCGCGAGGCTGCGCAGGACACCATCGGCCGCACCGGCGACGAGATCGTCCGCCGCCAACTCGCCGTCCCCCCGACCCTGACCATCCGCCCGGGCTTCCCCGTCCGGGTCGTGGTGACCCAGGACCTGATCCTCGAGCCGCTCGGAGAAGTCCGATGACGAAACTCAAACTCGGCGCCATTCCAGACGACAAGCCCGTCAAGCTCACCGTCGACCTGCCCGCTGACGTCCACCGCGACCTCACCGCCTACGCCGAGGCCCTTTCCGCCCAGACCGGCCAGCAACTCGACCCCGCCCGTCTCGTGGCACCCATGCTCGCGCGGTTCATGGCGACGGACCGGGGGTTCGCGAGGGTACGGTCTGGAGGCGGCAAAACATGAGATTGAAGGCAACTTCTACTTGCGTGCAGAGACGCTTCTTCGCGCGGAACAGTAGCAGGTCGCTGAAATAGTCTGGCGGCAGTATATATTTACCCGTCGATCGCTCTTGGGGCCCGTAGCCTCGGGATGCGTGATTGATCTCGGCTGCGCCCGCGGCGTCAGGCGGCGTCCAGTTTCGGAACCCTTGCGAGGTTGCAGGCGGCAATCGTAAAGGCGAAGCGTGCCTGACGCGGTCGAGGCCGCGGTAAACGGTCTGGGTCATGCCGCCGACGCTCTTGGCCCAGCCGAATGGCTCCTCCTGAGCTAGTGCTCTCCACTTTTTCGAACAAGTCCACTTGCGCCGTTCCTTGGCCGCGGGTGAAGTTCAGGCATCGACACCATCGTTCGAAGCCGAAATCCCACAACGTCAGGCCAGAGCCATGTTGCCGACCGCACCCTTCTCGGGGGATGCTTCTTTCCTTGGCGACCGGCCGCCGATACCATTGCAATCGAAATGAAAATTCAAGATGGGGACGTCGGTATGAAGGTGTGTCGCTTGAATGTCGCAAATTTTCGCGGGGTCAAGTCGGCGACCATACTGCTTCCAAAGCACGCAGTGCTGATCGGAGACAATAATACTGGAAAAACGACACTTCTGGAGGCTCTTGACCTCGTGCTGGGGCCTGATCGTCTGAACCGCCAGCCCCCTATTGATGAGCATGATTTCTTCCAAGGCAAGTACCTTGCAAAGGTCGCTGATACAGGTGGTGAAGTGGCAGACGACGAAGGCGCTGAAGCGCCGCCGGACGCTGCCAAGCCGGAGCCAGTAGGGGAGGGTGGCGCGGGCGAGGCAGAGGCGGCCGCCGCCGCAGATGCGCCGCGCATTGAGATCGAAGTGGCCATTGCCGATCTGACCGAGGAACAGAAGGCCAAGTTCGGGGACTACACCGAGTTCTGGGATGCTGCGACGGACACCTTCTATGACGAGGCGGATCCAGCAGGCGTCGATGCAGCGCATATCACCGAGGCGCTCCGGGTCACCTTTCTCGGCTGGTACGACTCGGAGGAGGACGACTTCGAGGGGAAGACCTACTTCACCAGAAGCCTCACAGAGAGCGACACCCCCATTCCGTTCTCCAAGAAGGACAAGCAAATCTGCGGATTCCTGTACCTGCGCTCGCTACGTACCGGCTCCCGCGCGCTGAGCCTGGAAAGGGGAAGTTTGCTCGACATTATCCTGCGCTTGAAAGAGGTCAGGCCGCAGATGTGGGAGGACACCATCACCACGCTTGCCGATTACTCGGTTGCCAGCGACCCTGAGCTTGGCATCTCCGGCGTGCTGCAGAGCATCAACACTGCACTGAAGAAGTACGTCCCAAAAGAATGGGGGATCGAGCCTCACCTCAAGGTGTCCAATCTCACCAGAGAACACCTGCGGAAGGTCATCACTGCGTTCATCGCCACGGGCGAGGGGAGCCATGCGGCGCCGTTCTATCGGCAGGGCACGGGCACCATCAACATGCTCGTGCTGGCCATGCTGTCCCAGATCGCTGAGGACAAGCAGAACGTCATTTTCGCGATGGAGGACCCGGAGACCGCCATCCCACCCTATGCCCAGAAGCGGATCGTTCACGAGATCCGCAAGTTGGCGTCTCAAACCATTTTCACCTCGCATTCGCCCTATGTCCTGGAGGAATTCGCACTCGACGAGACCGTCGTATTGGGGCGGGATGACAACGGTGTTCTGGTCAAGCGGGCCGTCGCCTTGCCCGATAGCGTCAAGCCGAAACGCTATCGGCAGGAGTTCCGGACCCGTTTCTGTGAAGGCTTGCTCGCGCGTCGCATTCTCGTCGCCGAAGGGGCGACCGAGGCGGCGACGTTTCCGGTTGTGTGCCGCCGGTTATCAGAACTGAAGCCCGACACCTATTCCTCGCTGGAGGCTCTTGGCATCTGTACCATCGACGCCGGCAGCCAGAACAGCATTCCCGACATAGCCAAGCTCTACCGCGAGCTCGGCAAGCGTGTCTTCGCCATCTGCGACAAGCAGGACGCGGCAAATCAGGCGCTCATAGAGGCCCAGGTCGAGCTGCTGTTGATGCACAAAGAGAAAGGTTTTGAGGACCTCGTCCTGAAGAACACGACCGAGGACGCCGTCAGGCGGTTCGCCAAGCTCATCGACTGGCCGCCGCACCTTACGGCCAAGTACCCGGACGTGGAGGCATCGGCCGCTATCGCAATCAGAGACTACTTCGGCTGGACGAAGGCAAACTGGGGAATCGCCGACTTCCTCGCACAATGTAGCGAGGCAGAGATACCTGCTTGGCTTCGTGAGGCATGTATCGCCGTCAAGGACATCTGTACGCCCGCTCCCGCCGCCGCGGAGGGTGGCGAAGCGCCGATCGAGCCGGGAGCCGGTGAGGATGGAACTGACTGAGAAGCAACGTCAGATATTGGCGGCCGAAGGCCACCTCCTCGTCACAGGAGGGCCGGGCTCCGGCAAGACCACGGTCTCCATTCTCAAGGCCGCGCAGATTGCCGATCAGCATTTGCGGCCGGGGCAGAAAGTTTTGTTCCTCAGCTTCGCCCGCGCGACCGTCTCCCGTGTCGTCGAGGCCATCGAGTACGAACAGCAAATCCCCCGCGAGCAGAAACGGCGGATTGACGTCGAGACCTACCACTCTTTTTTCTATCGCATCTTGAAGGCGCACGGCTACCTGGTGGGTCTGCCGCGGCGTATCGATATTCTGACGCCGCCGAGCGAGGCGATTGCCCTATCGGCCATCCGCAGCGGATATGCCGCCGCGTCGAAGCTGACCGAGGCGCAGAAGGCCGAGAAGGCGGCGGCAGTAGAGGCTAAGCGGCTACGACTGGCCCGCGAAGACGGCGACATCTGCTTCGACCTTTTTGCGCCGTATGTCGGTGACATCCTTCATGGCAGCGAGCGCATCCGCAGGCTGCTGGCCACCATGTACCCCGTCATCATCCTCGACGAGTTTCAGGACACCAGTACGGACCAATGGCGTGTCGTCCGGGCGCTCGGAGAGTTCACCACGCTTATCGCGCTCGCCGACCCTGAGCAGCGCATCTACGACTGGATTGGCGCCGATCCGGAGCGCCTTGACCACTTTAGGGCCGCGTTTGCGCCGACCGAAGTGGACCTCAGCACCGACAACCATCGCAGCGCGGGCACTGACATCGGGGTCTTCGGCAATGACATCCTCAAGGGCAAGTTCCGCCAGGAGCCGTATGTGGGCGTGCAAATCTACGTTTATCCGCCCAATACCGATCAGGCGTTCTCCGGGCTTGTAACCACGACCTACAAGGCGCGGAAGCGGCTTGTTGATGCCGGGATGAAGGAATGGTCGCTGGCCATCCTCGTACCGACGAAGAAGATGACCCGCTTGGTATCAGACGCGTTCCGGTCGCCGCCGGGCGGGATGACCGAGATTCCCCATTCGGCGGTTGTCGAATTGGAAGCCGCGATCCTCGGCGCCGAGGTTATCGCTTTGCTCATGCAGCCGGATACGGATGGCTCTCACTTCGAGCGGTTCATCGCCCTGATACGCAACTATTTCCATGGCAAGGGCGGTGACACACCGACCAATGCCGCTCTGCACGAGGCTGCCAATATCCAGAAAGCCTACGGCGAACACATTGCCTGTCTTGCCGCCGGCAAAGCGCTCCGAAAGAACAGTATCCTGGTCGCCATGCTCGGCGTCTATGGTCAAGCACAAAAGCTCGCGCTCACCGGTGATCCGGACAAGGACTGGCGAGCCATGCGGCGTCTTCTGGAGGAAGGTTCCTGTCCGCGGTTGAAAGAGATTGCTCAGGAAGTGCGGAGTATCCGACTTCTTGAGCGGGGCACCCAACTCCGTCAGGCGCTTTCTCAAGACTGGCGGGACAACGGCGCCTATCGCAACGCGCTGACGATCATTCGGCAGGCGTTTGTCCAGGAGCATTTTGCCACACACGCTAAGCCCGAGACTGGCGTCGTGGTGATGAATATGCATAAGGCCAAGGGTAAGCAGTTCGACGAAGTGATCATCTTCGAGGGTTGGCCGATCAACCGAAAAGGCCAGCCACCCTACAACGCCGACCGGATCGTACGCTTCAATTCCCGCGACGAGATCGATGACCAGGCGCGACAGAATCTTCGGGTGAGTGTGACGCGAGGCAAGCGGCGCACGACGATCTTGACCCCGAAAAGCGACCCCTGCGTTCTCCTGTTGGGCGATGACTAGGGGAACGTCTTCCCCTGCCTGCAAGCGCCTGCGGCGTTCTCCGTCACCCCTTCAAGTAGGTGCAGCCCCCCGCAACGCCCCCGAAGTCGCCGCACCGTGGGCCACGTACTACCACCCTGTGCGGCGGCAGCGGCCGGTCCCTCGGGCGATGGTGATCCTTCGGTCGCCCTCGGCGTGACGCCACCTTTTTGCTGACTTCTTCCGACCGCGCCGTGCTTAACGACCTGCGCCAAGTTGTTCTGTGGGTAATTATCTTATATTTATCAGGCCCTTGTAGTTCGGTAGGCAGGGGCAATGGAGCGCGCGCTCTATGCCGATCAGGGCGACAATGGCGTCGCCGTGCTCTTGCGGGATTCGCATGCGGCCTTCACGGAGGGCGAGGTAGATGGCCTTGGCTATTTCAGCATCGCCAAGGCTGCGCCGCGCTGCCGGATGTTGAAGCAGGTCGAGGGTCCAGCCCGGCTCTTCGCCGCCCATGCGGGTGACAGCTTGGGCGCGCCCCTTTCTCTCGTCGATGACCGCACGGAGGTCTCGCCGGGCGGCGACGGCAATCGTGGCGGCTTCGCCGTCGTCGAGGGATGACGCGCCAGAGGTTAGGGCGGCGAAAAGCTCGTACTCGTCGTCCGTCATGGCGACGATTTCGATCGTTCCCTTTCCTGCGAGGCCGTGCAGGAATCTGTGGTCGCCGTTCCTCCGGCCCGTCTCGTTGTCGAGCTCGTCCGCAACGGCTTGCGTGACCACGATGGCGTTAGGAAGCGCCATCAGTATCCGCTCACCGAAGGTGCAGGCGTGGAGGTTGATCAGGACGCTCGTGTCGAGGACCAGCGGCCTCGATTCATCAGCCAAGGAGCTTGAGAAGGTCATCCGTCACGCTTTCCTCAAGCTCGATTTGGTCGATGAGCCCGCGCACCTCCACACGGCGCAGTTTCAAAAGCTCCGCCAACTGGCCTTCCGACATCAGGCCACGTTTCCACGCGGCATGAGCCATCAGGCTCAAGCGGTGCGACACTTGGCGGTTGGCATCGTCCTTCGCCGGGTCAGGCCGCATCGCGGCCGCCCCAAGCACCTCGCGCGCCTGTTCGTCCTTGATGCCGCCGTTCCGCTTGAACCACTCCCACGTGCCCTTCCTGACGAGGTCCAGTTCCTCCAGCCGCCGGACAGCTGCCTCACGAGACAGATTGTGCTGGTGCGCGAGCAGGATCACATGGCGCCTGGTCAGTTTGTCCGCTCCGGCGGTCAGCTGACGAAAGCTCTCCTTGAAGCTCTTCCACGGCGTCAGGAACGCGCGGCCGAAGGCGTTCGCATACCGTTCGTCCCGTGACAGGAATTGCTCATTGTCTTCGAGCACTTCCGGAACACGGCGCGTGCCGAAAAAGTGGCCCACCTCATGGGCCGCCGACTGAATACGCCGCTCCAGCGGGTGATTGGCGTTCAGCAGAATGCAGGCCCCAACGGCATCGTCAAAGGTGAATAGGCCCGCAACCTTCGACTTGGACGAAAGTCGCCGCTGATAGAGGCGTATTCCCAGATCGAGCTCGATGACCGAGAAAATGTCCGTGATTGGACCGGAGCCCAGCCCCAGCCAGTCGCGCAGTTCCTGCGCATGTTTCTCCGCAAGCTCCAGAACATCCCCCTCGTTGATGCCGCGCTCAGGGGGATAGTGACGGCGACGCTCGACGCCGAGCACGTTCTCCAGCTCCACCTCGGCTTTGACGAGGTCATTCAGTAACTGGATGGCTTCGAGCGTGTGATCGTCCTCGGTCTCCCGTAGTTTGCGGAAGCGGGGGATCAGGTCCGTATGCACGGCCTCGCGCCGCAAGATCGCATTCACTGATACCCCATAGTGACGCGCAAGGGCCTGAAGCTCTTGAATGCGAACCCGGCGCGTGCCCTTCTCGATGGAGACCAGCGTCGGCCGCGACATGCCGATGACGTGTGCGGCCTCATCCTGTCGGATATCGGCGTTCTCGCGAGCCAATCGGAGGCGGCGACC
The DNA here is from genome assembly GCF_036846665.1 of Amaricoccus sp. NCBI lineage: Bacteria > Pseudomonadati > Pseudomonadota > Alphaproteobacteria > Rhodobacterales > Paracoccaceae > Amaricoccus > Amaricoccus sp. The sequence continues at coordinate 11,664 of NZ_DAIUBO010000026.1, forward strand.
GATTTCTTGAGCGCTCAGTTCATTCAGATCGGCCATTGCGTCCTCCCTCCGTCCAGCTTCTCAGGAAGCTTTCTTCTCCTTGTGCGGCCATGAAGGCGCGCCATTCCTTCGCGTGAGCCACCAGCAAGGTCCTCAACCTTCCCAGTGTTTGCGCCTCCGGCTCGCCCGTGGCCTGAGCGATCTCGAAGGCATGGCGTCTCAGACGCTCATCGGGCAGCGCGGCCATGTCCGCGAGCTGTTGCAGGTGCCGCGCGCCGACGCTGCCGTACTCGACCATCGTGCTGCTCAGGCGCACTTGTCCTTTCGGGAGCGCCATCGAGAACTCGGGCACGGTGAGGTCGGCGATGACATAGGTATCCGCAGGCTCCGTGATGCCCGCCGCATGCATGCTCATGCGACGGAGCAGGCAGGCGGCGCACAATCCGCACTGGCGAAGCCGACCCCCAGTCTTTGCGTTCCATCGCTGCTGCCAGCACGACCGCGTCTCGAACAACTCGTCGACCTGCTCGTTTGTCGACCGGCGGTACGCTTCGACCGTCTCGCCCTTCGTCGCCCAGAGACGCGGCTGTTCGTAGCGAACGGCGTGCCCCAGCACCGCCTTGATGAACCGCTCCATTTTCCGGAAGTACGTCGGATGATTGCGGTAATCTGCATAGACGTTGTGCAGCGGCAGAAGCACCGGTCCGAGCGCGCCTTGGCCGCTTTCAGGAACGACGATCCGCTCCAACCCCGTCAGGTGCGCGGCGATGGCCGTGATCGCCGCGAACTTGAAGCCCCGAGAACGGACGCTGCTTTCGCGCGACGACGGCACATGAACCTTGAACGGGATCTGATCGAAAGGCTCGTCGCCCTTCTTGAGGGCTTGCTTGTTCTTCGTCACCCGCACGCATACCGCCGCCCCTATGCCCCCTGACAGCTTCGCCACGCAGCGTGAGTCCAGCCCGTCTGAGTAGGCGATGATGAACTGCCGATCGGTTCCGAAGCCAAGCGAGCGCTGGCGCGCGCCGACAATGGGCGCGCCCTCCCACTTCACGAAGGAAATCTCCCAGGCATCCCCGGTCAGGTGGCGCAAGGCGCCGTGGAGCCGGTCCGCGACGTCCTTTCGGCGCCAAATCTCAAGCTCCGATACCGGAACAGTTATGCGCAGGTTTCGCGACCACTTGCCGATGCGGCGTCCGCACCGGCGGTCCGCGTACTCGACCGCAGCGCTCACCACGAGCAGATCGTAGTGGATCGGCTTCCAGCCCTCATAGTTGTAGGTGTCCAGCGCATCGGCCTCAAAGACGATGTCTTTGTCGATCTCGGCGGTATGGCAGTGCTTTTGCCCACGCCGATTGGCCTTTCGGCCCTGTTCGACAACGTGCAGGGTTAAGCCATAGGGCCGTTCTTCTGGTCGTTCGATCTTCACAAACCGGGTCCTTCATCTAGACCTTCTTTTCTTGCAGTCGCAGCTTTGAACGCGTTCTTGTCGCCTTCTCGAATGGCCGCACACACGTCCCGACTGTTGACAGCGTCAAAGGCGTCGTTCGTTTTGCCGATCGCACGCTGGCAAGCCTCGCGGCTCATTTCGCCGGTATCGCGGAGCCGGATGCATTCTTCTTCGAAGCGGTTGCGTGCTTCACCGACCTCTTCCTTTACAGCAGCGTCAAGCGCGCGGTCGAGGGCCTCTTCGGGAGGGGTGCCGTCGGCGATCCGATACAGCAACTCCTTCTCCAACGTGTCGAGGAAGGGGGTCTTCTCGTGCGCGTCGAAGGCTTCTTCGATCTTGGCGCGCGGGTCGAAGTCCAACTGCGGTTGCTGCGTGTAGGCTTCCAACTCTTGCACCGCGGCGCAGTTTTCTTTGGTCACCAGGTGCCGAACAAGGCCATCAGTTGCCAGCAGGCCGCATTCGGCCTTCGAGCTGGCGTCGTTCTGGACGGCATCAGCGAGCCGCTTCCAGCCGCTTCCCAGCTTCAGATTCCGGAACGGTCCATCGGTCATGGGAGCCTCCTGTGCCCGCACTATTCGCAGAAAAGACTGACAAAGTCAAGAAACCAAGAAAAATAGCTGACATGCATGGCCGCAGTGTCGGGGGAGGCCTCCTCCCCGCTTCAGGCTGCCAGCCGTCTTCCGCTACCCCCTCTGCAGGGCTGTGCCCCGCAACGCCGCCATCGCCGCCACATCTGGACACGCGTTGACGCTGCCCGATGCGGCGGCAGCGGACGGCCCGATAGATCAGAAATGATCCGGACGGAGCGGTATCCGTGACCTTCGTGTCACCTCCTGTGTGATTATTCGGCCTTTTCTTGAAGGGCTCCGGCCGCTCGCAGTGGCAGTCCTCTAGTGCCTGAACGGGTGTTCGACCCTAGAGGGCAGCTTGCGGAAGCTGGGTGTTTTAGGGGTGCACATAGCCAAAACTGATCCAACCGGGTGATGACGCTGCCGGCGAGCCTTGCCCGAACCTTTGCCGACATGCGGCGCTTCGCACTGGCTCCAAAATCGCTGGATCTGGGCCGGGTGGCGATGAGCCTCGCCTGGCATGGGCGTCATCAGGACCCGCCGCGACACGTCTGGCTCTGCAGCCTGATCGTTACAGCAGCTTCCGAAATCCGTCGCCACTTAGGTCTCAGGCTCGGGCGCAGTGGCAGGCATCGAGGTTTTGTCGCGGCGATGGGTCCTCCAAGGAATAGCGGTGCGCGCCCAGACACGCCACCGCCACGTTAAACGGCACCATGTCGGCAGCAACTCGCCGATCTCCAATGACAGATCGCCAGACATTCTGGGCAATGCGTTGAACTCGGGAGGAGGGCAAACTAGCCCATCCGACAAATTACCTCCGGAGGGCACTGACGATGTGACCGCCGCCGGACAGAAACGATGTGCCGAGGTGGGTCTATGTGGATCCACAAAGAGGAGCGGGCACGTCATCAGAGCCGCTTGACACCTGATCTCACATTTCTGCATGGTAAGTACTCGTCAGTACCAAAGCGGAGTGCACCCCGTGCCTGCCGTCCTCACAGCCTTCGCCGACTCCCCTGATCGCGGCCGCGCGCTGGCGCGCGATTTCCGCGTCCGGTGGGCGTTGGAGGAACTTGGACAAACCTGTGACGTCCGGCTCGTCGGCTTTCCCGAACTGAAGACGCCGGTGTATCGGGCCCTACAGCCCTTCGGCCAGATTCCCGCATGGCAGGAGGACGGGCTTGACCTCTTCGAGTCAGGAGCGATCGTCCTGCACCTCGCGCAGCAGTATCCGGGCCTCCTTCCCGACGACAGGGCCGGTCATGCCCGCGCCACGGCTTGGCTCTTTGCCGCGCTTGACACTGTCGAGCCGCCGATCTGGGACTGGGACCTTGCGCGTATGGTCGAACGGCACCAGCCCTGGCATGCCGAACGGCAGCCGATGCTGGAGGCGCGCATTCACACGCGGCTTCAGGAGCTTTCCCAATGGCTCGGGTCCAAAGACTGGCTGGAAGGGACGTTTTCTCTCGGCGACCTCATGATGGTCACCGTCCTCCGTCGCCTGAACGGATCCAGGTTATTGGACAAACATGCGCCCCTGGCGAGATATGTCGCGCGCGGGGAGGCGCGACCAGCTTTCGTGAGGGCCTACGAGGCCCAAAAAGCGGTCTTTGATGCCTCGACCGTGATGATGACCGGAAAGGGACCCGCAAAATGACCGAGGTTCCGAATGAGGGCATCATCTGCCTGCCGCCCGGCGCAGGCCGACGCTATGCGATGGGTAGGCTGACCGCCATCTTCAAGGCCGATGGGGTGGAGACGGGCGAGCAGTACTCGGCCTCGGAGTGGCATCTTGATCCCGGCCAGCCAGGCGTTGGCGCGCATCGGCACGAAGCGAACGACGAGATCTTCCTCATCCTCGATGGCTGCCCAGATTTCCTGTTGGAAGAAACCTGGACCGCCTGCCCGGCGGGGACCTTCCTCAGGATCCCGGCGGGCGTCCTGCATGATTTCCGAAACGCCGGACGAGCACCCGCCCGGTTCTTCAGCATGTTTCTTGGTGATGGATTCGAGCGCAACATGCCCGGCATTGTGAACTGGTTCGCAGCGCGCGAGCCGACTGTTTGACGCTCTCTGGCCAGAAAAACTGTACTTTCGGTCGCGGCGAGAAGCCCCCTTCTTCTAGGACCCCCAAAATGCTCGACGCTCTTGTTTCCCCGGCACTTCTTGCCTTCTTTGTTGCGGCCGCTTCGCCCGGCCCGGCAACCCTTGCCGTGTCGACCACCGCCATGGCACGGGGTGCGCGCGCCGCCGTCCTGATGGGCGTCGGGCTCGCCATCGGGCTTGCTTTCTGGGGTCTCATCGCAGCGGCCGGGCTTGGCGCACTTCTGGTCCAGTCCTCTGTCGCGCTGACTGTGCTGCGCTGGTTCGGCGGCGCCTATCTCTTGTGGCTCGCCTGGCAATCGGCCCGTAGCGCGGTGATGCCCGAGCCGGAGGCCGTGGATGTTCCAACAATCGCGGATAGCCGAATCCTGATCCGCGGCCTTGTGCTCAACCTCAGCAACCCAAAGGCCGTGCTGGCATGGATCTCGGTCCTCGCGCTTGGCGTGGGCTCTTCCGACGACCCTTCGCGTCTTGCCATTACCACTTCCCTTTGCGGGGTACTCGGCTTGGTCATCTACCTTGCCTATGCAGTCCTATTCTCGCAGGCTCCGGTCCGGTCAGGCTATCGGAAGGCACGACGGGGCATCGATGGTGTGGCCGCGGCGTTCTTCGGCTATTCCGGGCTCAAGCTGGTCTTCACACGTTCGGAAGCGGCTTGACCGCTTCTCCAAAGCAGCGCAGCGCACGAGTGACACGGACACAGTGTGACGACCGGCAAGCTCAGATCGCGATCTCGTAGTGCCAGACCTCAAGCGGGACAGGTCCGTCAGGGGTGCCCAGTCGGATCGTCACAACACCCGCCAGCGTCCATCCCGCCTTTTCGTAGAACCGCGCGGCCCGATGGTTGCCGATCGCGCAGGCGAGCCAAGCATGCCGATGTCCCGCTTGCCGGATTTGGTCAAGCGCGGCCGAGACCAAACGAAGGGCCGTGCTGGTCCCGCGCGCTGTCCGCGCGACGTAGAGTTGGTCGAGTTCATCCTGCTTGACCATCGCGAAGCCGACAGGCCGTCCCCTCGAAACTGCGACGCTGGTCATGCCGAGCTCGTCAATCAGCCTTTGTCGGAAACCCTGCAGGGTCCTCAGGCGACCCAGTTCCGGCGGCAGTAGCCCGTCATGCGCATCGGTCCAGCCTTCCATCCAGATGTGCGCCAGCACCTCGACGTCTTCGGCAATCGCGTTGCGGACAGCCACCCGCTCAGCCGCCGGATGATTAGCCTCGCCTCGTGCCCCGGGGATCGATGGCCCGCGCAGGAATTGCTGGCCTCGTGGGCTGAGCCGATATCCCACATCGAGGCTTTCCGTCAGCCCGAGGTCCTTCAGGCGCCGCATTCGGCGCTTCAGCAAGCCCTTCTCGACTCCGACCATTCTGGCCAGTTCACCAGCCGGGATGCCAGTATGCTGGTGTACAAGCCGCAAGTAGGTGTCGGTCCATCTCGGGCCCCGGCCTCGTCGGTCCAACTCGCGCAGCGTGTCGCGGATCAGACTAACCGCTTGCACGTCGAGGATATCGCTCAAGGCCAAGCCTTTGCGAGAGTCCTCTCGGTCCAGCCGAAACCCGATTCGATAGAGCTGGCCGTCGCCAGCGGAAAGCGCTGCCAATGCCTCGTCCCGATCCGTGAAGCCTGCCGCCCGCGCGTCCGTATCGGTGATCTTCTCCGGGGTCGTTACCTCAACGACCTTGATCGCCAGCTCACCAACAGGTGTCCGCAGCCGCCCGCCGGACTTCACCGTTGGTCGTCGCCAACGGCGGAATGCGACAGTGACCTCGCCCGCCGCGATCCGGTTCAGAATCCTCTGCTTGAAAAGCATTTATCCCTCAGGTGACGATGAGCGCACAGCTATTCCGATGGCGTCCTCACGCACGCTCCGTGCCATAGGCCGCCAGGAACACCTCCACCGCCGCATCTGCGTAGACTGCGTGGCGCGAGGTATCCGTGACCGAGCCAGCATCGAACATTGCCCGGTTCATCGGGATCGACAGGATGAGCCAGTTGAACTGCTCAGCGGCCAGGAGGGGGTCTTCCATCCGCAGATAGCCGCGCTCCTGCAACCGCGTGAACGAAGCGGCCAGCTTCTCGTGACCGCGTTTCGGGGCGGCGTCATACCAGGCCTTGGCGACATCGGGAAAGCGGTCCACCTCGGCGATAATCCTTCGGCGGATCCGCATGATGTCGGGTTGGATGATGTCGTGCAGATGCTGGCGGGCGAAGATGTGCAGATCGCGCCGAAGGCTATTGGATTCGGCCAGCGCGTCGAAGCTCTCGGCTCCCTGGTTTTCGGCGGCCGCAATCAGGCTCAGGAGCGCCTCGCGGACAAGCTCATCCTTGTCGGCGAAGTGGCGATAGATCGTCTGCTTGGACACCGCAGACACGGCCGCGATCTCGTCCGTGTTTGTCCCGGCGTAGCCATTCTCAAGGTAGAGCTGCAGCGTTGCGTTGAGGATCGCCCGACGGACTTCGTAGGGGTGGGGGCGCTGCTGTCGCTTGGCTGTCTGCGCCAAAGGTTGGCTCCTCTCTGGTACTTGACAGTACTTGTCTGACTTGATTAGTTCGGTACTCAAGAGTACTTAATGGAGCGAGCCGTGTCCAGATCATCCATGACGACGTCCCGGGACGGAACGCAGATTGCGTTTGAGTGCATCGGAACCGGTCCTGCGCTGATCCTCATCGAACCGGCCGGGCACTACCGGGGCCTCAGCGCCTTCGACGACCTGGTGCCACTTCTGACCGCGGACTTCACCGTCTGCCGCTACGATCGCCGCGGACGTGGGGAAAGCGGCGACACGCCACCTTACGCGCCGGACCGGGAGGTCGAGGATCTTGCGGCGCTGGTCGATGCCATCGGCGGGATCGTCTTTGCCTACGGCTATTCCTCTGGCGCGCTTCTGGCGCTTCACGCCGCCGCGCGGGGCGTTCCGTTTGGTGGTCTTGTCCTCATGGAGCCTCCATTGCAGGACGGTGCACAGGAGGGGCCTGATCCGCTGACGAGGGAACTGGCCGATCTGGTCCGCGCCGGCCGCAACGCGGATGCGGTGGCGCATTTCCACGCGGCCATCGGCGTGCCGGATGAAATGGTGGCGGGGATGCGAGGCACGGACCGTTGGACGCGAATGGTCGGCATCGCGCCGACCCTGGTCTACGATTGCTGTCTATCCGACGCGATGGGTCCGGATGTGCTTGCTGCCGTATCGGTGCCGACTCTGATCCTCGACAGTGAAGGAAGCAGTGACGACCTGACCGGGTCGGCTGCAACGGCCGCGCGTCTGATCCCCGGCGCTGGTCACAAGAGCCTGCCTGGCGAATGGCACGTTGTGGCACCAGACCTGATCGCGCGCGAGATCAAGGCGCGCCTCACCCCCCTTGCGACGGCCGCTTCCTGATGCCTACCACTGCGAAGCCGAGGCCAGGTCCATGAACGTTCTTGCCACGACACTTTCTCTTGTCGTCGGTGACCCCGTCGCGTCCGCCAGGTTCCTTGCGGCGCATTTCGGGTTCCGTGAAGTGCTAGCCTTTGACGGCGGCGCGGCGGTCGAGCATCCGGGCGGCGGCCCGACACTCTTCTTCCTGCGCGAAGGGCTTGCCACGCTCGACCCCGCGCAGAGGCACGTGCTGGCGCAAGGTATCACCTTGGCCCTCACCGTCGCCGACATCGAAGCCGAGGTCGCAAGACTGCGATCGGACGGTGTCCAGCCAGCCTCTGACATCCGACAAGACGACTGGGGCGAACGCTATGTCCAGATCGCCGACCCGAACGGCCTGATCGTGCAGCTTGTCCAGTGGGTTGGAGAGCGGCCGTACTGACCCTGCCGCCATAGCATCGGCAACCAACCAACCTGCATGAGGAGCGTTATGGTCGAACAGACCTTCATCCGTGTGCGGGGTGCCCGTGAGAACAATCTTAAGGGCGTCTCGCTCGACATCCCGAAAGGGCGGATCACCGTCTTCACCGGTGTCTCCGGCTCTGGCAAGTCGTCCCTTGTCTTCGGAACCATAGCCGCCGAAAGCCAGAGGCTGATCAACGAAACCTACCCTGCCTTCGTCCAGCAGTTCCTGCCCAGATACGGGCAACCGGACGTGGATCTTCTGGAGAACATTTCGGCGGCGATCATCGTCGACCAGCAGCGCCTGGGCGGGAACGCCCGGTCGAGCGTGGCCACGGTCACCGACACGGCACAGATGCTGCGCGTGCTCTTTTCACGGCTAGCCGAACCGCGGCTTGGGCTGCCCGGTGCCTACAGCACGAACGACCCGCGCGGGATGTGCCCGGCGTGCGAGGGCATGGGACGGGTCGCTTCGATGGACATGTCAGCGGTAATCGACGAGGGCCGCTCGCTGAACAATGGCGCCTTGCTGCCAAGGGATTTCGCTGTCGACAGCTGGTGGTGGGAGGTCTACCGCAACTCCGGCCTGTTCAACATGGACAAGCCGCTGTCGCAATTCACCGAGACCGAGCGGCATGACCTCTTGCACCTCGACGACGGGCGCAAGGTCAAGGTCGGCAAGATCGCCCTGACCTACGAGGGGGTGATCGTAAAGCTCACGCGGGGACTGGGATCGAAGGATCCCGAAACGCTGCAGCCGCATGTGCGGGCCGAATATGACCGCATCTTCACCCGCGCGATCTGCCCTGACTGCGACGGCACCAGGCTGAATGCCGCTACCCGGGGCAGCCGGATCGCAGGGCATAACATCGCCGAATTGTCGGCAATGCAGGTCTCTGACCTGGTCGAGGTGGTGCGAGCCATCGACGCGCCGACTGTGAAGCCTCTCCTCAGGTCGCTGACTGCGCGGCTGGAAAGCGTGGTTGCCATCGGGCTCGGTTATCTCAGCCTCGACCGTGAAAGTGCCACGCTCTCGGGCGGCGAATCCCAGCGGATCAAGTTGGTACGCCATCTCGGGTCATCGCTGACCGACATCACCTATGTATTCGATGAACCGTCGGTTGGGCTGCATCCGCACGATGTGGGACGGCTGGCGAGACTGATGCGGCAGCTCTGCGACAAGGGCAACACCGTCCTGATTGTGGAACACAAGCCTGACATGATCGCCGTCGCGGATCATGTCGTCGACATGGGCCCGATGGCCGGGTCGAAAGGCGGCGAGGTCGTCTATCAGGGTGACCTTGCCGGGCTGCGGACAGCCGGCACGCTGACGGGCGTCCACCTTGCTCGGCATCAGCCCCTGAAGAAAGACCTGCGCTGCAAGACCGGCGAGCTGTGGATCAGGAATGCCCGGGCCAACAATCTTCGCGACCTCACGGTGGCGATACCGCAGGGTGTGCTGACGGTCGTTGCTGGGGTGGCGGGGTCGGGAAAGTCGTCGCTGATTCAGACCTGCCTTCCCCAAGCCTATCCGGAGGCGATCATCATCGACCAGAGCCTCGCACGCGGATCGCGACGGTCGAACACTGCGACCTGGACCGGCATCCTCGACCCGATCCGCAAAGCCTTCGCCAAGGCGAATGATGTCGCCCCTGCGCTCTTTTCGGCCAACAGCAAGGGCGCGTGCCCGGACTGCTCGGGGTTGGGCGTGATCTTCACCGATCTCGCGCATCTCGATCCGATGGTCACCACCTGCGAAACCTGCGAAGGCAAACGGTTCCTGCCCGACGTGCTTGATCTTCGCCTGCGCGGCCAATCCATCGCGGACGTCTTTGACATGAGTGTCGAGACCGCCGCCGAGTTCTTCACCGAACCCGCTGTCGCCCGAACCCTTGCGCGTCTGGTCGACGTGGGCCTCGGCTACCTGACACTTGGTCAACCCCTTTCGACGCTGTCGGGCGGCGAACGCCAAAGGCTGAAGCTGGCAGCTGAACTGGGAAAGTCCGGCAATATCTATGTCCTGGACGAGCCGACCTCGGGTCTGCATCTGCATGACGTGGAAACGCTGATCGGTCTCTTCGACCGTATGGTCGATGCCGGCTCCACGGTCGTGGTCATTGAACACAACCTTGATGTCATTGCCCGCGCGGATTGGGTCATCGAACTTGGACCCGGTGCGGGACATGACGGCGGACGTTTGGTGTTCGAGGGTTCGCCGGGCGAACTCATCGGTCACCCAGCATCGCTCACCGGCAAGTATCTTGCCAAGCAGCAACAGTCAGGAGATGGGGTGCCATGACCTACGTCGACGGTTTCGTGAGCGCGGTTCCCACCGCCAACAAGGAGGCCTACCGGCGTCATGCCGAGAGGGTTGGCGCCGTGTTCAGGGACTACGGCGCACTATCAGTTGTTGAGTGCTGGGGCGATGACGTGCCCGAGGGGGACATCACCTCTCTGCACAAAGCCGTGCTTCGTAAAGAGCATGAGACGATCTGCCTTTCCTGGGTGACATGGCCGGACAAGCAGACTCGGGACGAAGCGCTGATGAAGGTATTCACCGATCCTCGAATGCGCGCCGGCCAGGGTGGGGCCCCCTACGATGGCAAGCGCCTGATCCGTGGGGGATTTGAGGTCTTGACCACGAGTTAAATCGATATCGGGCTTGAGAAGCCCAAACAGGAGTACCCCCGAAGGATCTCGACCAACTGCTGGTCGAGCCCGCAAGGGGAAGGCTCAGAGATGGCAGCGTGCTTGTACGCGGACAGCTAGAAATTGGAAAAGACGATGGACTTTCGGGTTGCTTTTGACTTCGAGATCGAATTCTCGAACGGCGGCGGACTTAAGGGTTGGGATTTCCGCCTCGATATTGAAGGCGATTCAATCTCAGACGCGGAACTCTCTGACTACATCGTGCAGGATCTCCGGCTGCTCATGGTTGGAAGCGTCAAGATTCTCAACAAGCGGATACTGCAGGAACGCCACAAGCGTGCAGCGGCGGCCGTCAAGCCAGTGTTGCGAGTGCCTGAGTCCAAAAAATCGGGCATCATCGACCTGAGCCCGGTTGTACGAGACGGGCAAGCCACGTACCCCGGCCTGCCGGCACCTTCATTCAAGGATTTCCTGAGCCACGAGGACTCACGTGGCCGATATGTTGATGGTGTCACGTTTCAAATTGGACGCATTGAGATGATGGCCAATTCCGGGACTTCTCTAGACGCGCCTTACCATAGATTTCCCGATGCAGATGATGTCGCTTCATTCCCGCTCTCAAGGGTGGTTGATCTGGACGGAGTCGTTGTTCGCTTGAACGGAATGAGGAGTCGACCAATTGAGCCACAGGCTCTGATGGCGGTCTCTTCGCAGTTTGCGGGTCGGGCGGTGCTTATCGAAACTGGGTTCTCTTCCAGATGGGGAACACCGAGCTATTTCGTAAACCATCCGTTTCTGACAGCTGGTGCCGCGACATATTTGCGCGATCAGGGAGTTGTTCTTGTTGGGATCGACAGCCTCAATGTGGACGATACGGATGACCCTTCGCGTCCGGCTCACTCCATCTTGCTCGCGGCAAACATTCCGGTCGTTGAAAGCTTGGTGGACCTCCAAAAGCTTCCGTCGTCAGGCTTCCGCTTTTCTGCGGCACCAGTTCGTGCAGAAGGGATGGGGGCGTTTCCAGTCAGAGCTTGGGCGCGAATTTCCGGCTAGAGAAAATTGCACATGGCAGCCCTAGCAGGCCGCTGAAATAGTCCTGCCTCGACTGGATCTGCAGAACATGATTCATCCTCCGCAGGTTTGGGCGGGGGCGATGATGCGTGGATCGGACGAGACGAGCGGGTCGCTGTTCAGCTATGTCGATCTGGAGGCGCGGATCCCTGCTCGGCATCCGCTGCGCAAGATCCGGCAGGTGGTGAACGACGCGCTTGTCAGCCTCGATGCCGATTTCGAGGCTCTTTACACCGACTTCGGACGCCCCTCGATCCCGCCGGAACGGCTGATCCGGGCGAGCCTGATCCAGATCCTGTTTTCGGTCCGGTCCGAGCGGCAGCTGATGGAGCAGATGGAATACAACCTGCTGTTCCGGTGGTTCGTGGGGCTGGGGATCGACGATCCGGTTTGGGTCCCCACGGTCTTCAGCAAGAACCGGGACCGGCTGCTGACGACCGACATGTCGCGCAAGGTGATGGCGGCGATCCTGGCCCACCGTGAGGTCGCGCCGCTCTTGTCGGACGACCACTTCTCGGTCGACGGCACGCTGGTGAAGGCCTGGGCATCCATCAAGAGTTTCCAGCCGAAGGCCTCCGTCACGCCGTCCGATGACGACCCGGGCGACCCGCCCGGACCCGACAGCCCCGCCGAAGACCCCCCCGAACAGACCCCTAGCGATACCGTCCCGATGCTCCGCCCCGACCGCCAGTCCCGCAATGCCGAAGTCAACTTCCGGGGCGAGAAGCGGTCGAACGCGACGCATGTCTCGACGACCGATCCCGACGCGCGGCTCTACAAGAAGTCGCCCGGCACCGGCGCGATGCTGTGCTTCATCGGCCATGCGCTGATGGAGAACCGCAGCGGCTTGATCGTGCAGGCCGATCTCACCCGAGCCTGTGGCCATGCTGAGCGCCGGGCTGCCCTGTCCATGATCCACGCCCATTCCCCGGGCTCCACCCGCCAACTGACGCTCGGCGCGGACCGGGGTTACGACAGCGCGGGCTTCGTGCGTGACCTACGAGAGGCCTGCGTCACACCGCATGTCGCGCGGAAATCCCGGCATTCGGCGATCGACGGCCGCACGACCCGGCACGAAGGCTACGCCCTGTCGCAGAAGCATCGCAAGCGGATCGAGGAGCCTTTCGGCTGGGGAAAGACCGTCGGCGGACTTGCCCAGACTGTCTACCGCGGCGTCGAACGGGTCGGCGCCCACTACGTCCTGACGATGGCCGCCAGCAACCTCGCTCGGCTGCCAAGGTTGCTGGGCGCGTGACCGACAGCGGGCAACCGGATCACGACGCCCGCGGCTCAGACCGGCGTCCACGGCCCTGCCAACCACCCAAGATCGGGAAACCGTTCCGGTTCGGCCACTAAATCAGCACCCTGCTAGGTGTTCCATCCTGGATGATCACATAGACCCTCGGCGGTCTTCGCTGTTCATGGCAAGGTTGATCTTGCGCGAGGTTCGGGAGGGGGTGCGAGCATGCTGATCTCTCAGCACAAGCAGGCGACCACGACGCCGAAGATCCGTGCCGCGATCCAGGCGAGCACAGAGCCGGCGTGGATGGTGGCCGAGCGCTACGGGATCTCCGAGCAGACGGTCTGGACTGAGCCGCGTGCGCGCCACCGGTTCGAGCGCCGCGGCGAAGGCGGAGCCGCGACGACTTCCACGACTGGAGCCACACGCCACATCGCTTGCAGACTACGTTGACGCCGCCCAAGGAGGCCGTCATGGTGGCGCTGCGCAAGGCGCTTCTCCTGCCGCTCGACGACCTGCTCGCGGTCGTGCGTGCGTTCCTCAATTTGCACGTATTGCGCTCAGTCCTTGTCCGCTGCCTTCGGCGCCATGGGGTGGGCAACCTACAGGCACCGAAGCCCCGGAGGCCGAAGCCCGCGCACGGCAGCGTTACGGCCTACGAGCCGGGTTACCCCCTCGTCGACATTGGACCTGTCACGGTCTGATGCTGCCGCCCAGGCCCGCGCGACGGGTTGAATCAAGCTGCCACATCGACAAGCAAGTTGAGACGGTTGCAGGCCCCCGCAACCACTTCTGTCATAATTCGCTAGAAATCGAAGTGTAACAACAGCT